>NZ_JAHHPN010000978.1:0-1382 GCF_024606325.1 Endozoicomonas sp. ONNA1 | reverse complement strand
TAGTGACTCCTGAACCAATCGACGAAATCACTCAAGTATTTTATGCGTTCTTTCATAAGTTTTCTCTTCCTTTGTACTTTGCTAAGTTCTTTTCCTTCTTGTCCCTTTGCTGCCTCGTCATGTTGGGCTCTGTTAGACGGCTGATTGATATCGCTACCAATAGTTTGTTCATACCTTGCCAAGGTAGTCTGTGATTGTTCCAGCAGGCCGACAAATCCTGTACCGAGGGTTACCATTATGACTTGGTATTCATTTGCATCAGGAAATGTTTTTTGTAATTGTTGTTCTATGTAATTTGACAGGGCTATAAGTAATTCTTGAAATATGTGAGGGTCTTCATTTCCCACGTTGTGTATTGCGTCATTTATTACCTCTTCGAATATTGCAAATAATTTCTGTTCTTTGCCTTTTTTGTTTGTAGAGTTAGTAACGGTATCATCCCAGTTTGATTTTCTAAAATAACTCGAGAAATTGCGAAGGTGTCCACCTGCTGATTCTATAAGGAAAGGATCAAGAAACATGTATATAGAATTAATGAGATTCTCGAACTGATTGATTGAAGCAACTAATTCAGGGTTTTTTTCACCATATTCTTTTATTAGCACTAACATTCGCTCATCTGATTTAATATTCCGCTGATGATACGGTATTGAGTTCACATCAAAGGCACAGTTGAGAAGAGCGGAAGCGGCTTTTATAATTGGATCGATTAATGTCTCGGACTTTTCAGCCTTTAAGGTATTATCCAATTGTTGTATATGCCTGATGTTAATTTCTTTCAAATATTTTATAGTAGAGATGACGGAAACAGATTCTTTAACATTTGCTTTTAAAACTTCGTGATCTTTTATGGGCTCTTTATTGCCTAGAAGCTCACCTTTGTTGTTATGAAGTATCCCGATACAAGACAAGAAGATAGCTTTAAGCAGGAATGAGTTAAAAAAGAAATGAGCTGCTTCAGGGGTGGCTCCATTTGAATGAATGGCTGCATAGTAACTTGCCATGAATATCACGAGGTTTATTTTTTGGTCTGGAAAGTAGGTATCGATAGGTGATTCTATACCCTGGACAGAATATAGAATTGCCATCAAATCATTCTCGTCTTCATTAACTGTGAGGTGGAGCGTCTTTATCAATTGCTGAATCATGTTTGCAATGGTCAGGCTCTCTTTGGGAAGGATTTCCGGAACATGGCTCAATATAGTCCTTAAAGTGTCTGCATCAAGGCCTGTATCCACCACTTGGAGAATGTCATAAATACAGTCATGGTCCAATAGCGGGAGCGGAATTTCAATTAAAGGCCGCGGCTGCTGTGCTGCTGCTCCTGCCGATTCTTCTGAATGCTCATCCACTTTTTTGCCTAACTCATTTTCGTGATTCAT
>NZ_JAHHPN010000977.1:0-3837 GCF_024606325.1 Endozoicomonas sp. ONNA1 | reverse complement strand
AAACACCTCGAAATACAGTCCAGATCGAAGCGGTGGCCACAACATTGGGTTTTGACAACCACAGGCACTTCATCATGACAATGGAAGTGAATCAGACAAATAGGACAGGGATCGCACTCCAGCGGTACATCAGTGTCCATAGGGACAGCGGGGCGAGCAATGCCATCCATGAGTAGAATTCCCGTGTTGGTCACATGACCTGCACAATCCGGGCATTGTCCATTGACCAAGTGGAAGCATGAGCTTTGTTCAGGCGATGCTCCTGTGTGACCTGTCGAATTTTCTGCAGAATTCACCGGCCGTTCAGTGGGTCCACTGCTATCGAATGATGGTCGGAATTGACAAACGCCATGACAGGGCAAGACGAAACAATCTAAACCCAAAGTATGCAGATGTTGCTGCGAGCCTCCGTTACCATCGGCAGAGTATGAATAAGGGAAGTTGCTGAAAGAGCCTACAGGGCAGATGGTGGTTTCCTGAGCTTGCTGCCCCAATGACTCCGATGGCGGGTATTGTTGCTGTTGATTTCCAGAGCCAGGCATCATCATGATAGCCGCAAACGGGTGACCTTGACACAGCTCTTTTTGTTCTATTGTATTAAACGACGGTGATTTTATATTCCAATAACTCTTTAAAAGCCAACCGACAGCGACAGCCACTTCCAGAGGCAGCCATGAATAAAAGGTGGAGCTTAGTGGGGTATTTTTGATGGTCAGGATCAGTTCGTGACCAACCAGCAGGTGAGCGGCGTAAAGCGATTGCCACGAAATTGATTCAATGATGGTCGTTTTTAGCTCACAGCCGTTTAGTCTGTCTTGTTTCTGATCGGACGGTAAATCCGATCCTGCATGGCCTTTTGTGTGGGCAATGTCTGGCAAAGTACCCGACAGTGTGTGTTGGTCTGGTTTTATAAAAACGTTTTGGTTTAGAGAATCTGTTCTCTGTTCAAGCTCGACAACAAAACGTCTTGTCAACGGTTGAGCCTGACAGACGAAGGGCAATGTCATGAGTAACAATGGTACTGCAAAGAGTGAGTGCTTAGTCATTCTATCCTTGTACCCTGTTAAACAGAGAGGAAGGATAGATCAAGAAAATAACTCAAGTTATGCAGTTAACAGTTCTCTCAATTGGCCCGGGGAAGCTTTCAGCCCTGCCAGGACCTCGACTTTTCACCGTTTTTTTGCAGATAGCCTCAACACCTGAAAGTCATGTTTACCGGGTAACATAACGCCTCTTTTTTATTTCCTTCCTTGTCTCTGTTCCCTACAGAGCTCTGTTCCTTACCTTGTCCCGGTCTCGGTCAGGGCCTTCACACAGTCGGTATTTCCCATCTCGGTTGCGATGGATAGCGGGGTGGCGCCATCAGAAGTCCGGGGGACGTTTAGATCCGCTTTGGCTTCGATCAGGACTTTCACGCAGTCGGTATTGCCTCTCAGAGCGGCGACGAACACTGGGGTGGTGCCATCCGACATGGCGGTGTTGAGATCAGCCCCGGCGTTGATCAGGATTTTCACGCAGCTGGTATTGCCTTTTCCAGCAGCGACGTACAGCGGGGTGGCGCCAACCTCAGTCCGAGGGTTGAGATCCGCCCCGCCCTCGATCAGGACTTTCACGCAGCCGAGGTTATTTTTTTGGGCAGCGAGGCACAGCGGGGTGGCGCCATCCGGTAGGGCGGAGTTGGGATCAGCTCCGGCCTTGATCAGGAGTCTCACGCTGTTGGTATTGCCCATCTGGGCTGCTATGAACAGCGCGGTGGCACCGTCCTCAGTTCGGGTATTGAGATCCGCCTCGGCTTCGATCAGGAGTTTCACGCAGTCGGTGTTATTTTCTTGTGCAGCGATAAACAGCGGGGTGTAACCATAATGAGTCTGGGCGTTGAGATTTGCCTTGGCTTCGATCAAGGCTTTCAAGCAGTCGGTATTGCCCATCTCAGCTGCCATGGAGAGCGGGGTGTCGCCATCCTCAGCACGGGCGTTGAGATCGGCCCCGGCTTCGATCAGGAGTTTCACGCAGTTGGTGTTATTTTCTTTTGCAGCGATGAATAGCGGGGTGTAGCCATGATTAGTCTGGGCGTTGAGATTTGCCTTGGCTTCGATCAGGGCTTTCAGGCAGTCGGTATTACCCATCTCAGCTGCCATGGAGAGCGGGGTGTCGCCATCCTCAGTACGGGCGTTGAGATCCGCTTTGGCTTCGATCAGGAGTTGCACGATGTCGGTATGGCCGTTCTCGGCAGCGATGAGCAGTGGGGTGGCGCCATTCATAGTCCGGGCGTTGAGATCCGCCCTGGCTTCAATCAGGAGTTTCACGCAGTCGCTGTTATTTTGTTGGGCAGCGATGAACAGTGGGGTGGTGCCATCCTCAATCCCGGCATTGAGATCCGCCCCGCCATTGATCAGGACCTTCACGCAGCCGGTGTTATTTTGTTGGATAGCGATCAAAAGCGGGGTGGCGCCATTAGACAAGGCGGCGTTGAGATCTGCCCCGGCTTCGGTCAGGGTTTTCACGATTTCGATATGGCCCATCTCGGTTGCGATATACAGCGAAGTAGAGCCATCCGGAAGCCGGGCGTTGAGATTCACCCCGGCGTTGATCAGGCGTTCGACGATGTCCTTGTGCCCCTGACTGGATGCCAACATCAAGGCAGTGAGACCATTACTCATAAAAGCATTGACATTGACCCCCTCTGCCAGAGACTTCTCCACCTGATCCAAATCCCCTTCAAAACAAGCACGATAAAACGCCTGATCGGGGAAAAATGTATCCGGATGAGATTCACCGGTGTTCTGATTCACCATAGGCATCGGGTTTTGCCGACACATTGCACAACGGCGAGAGCCGATGGGCTGTTCGACAAAACACGTCGAAATACAGTCCAGATCGAAGTAGTGGCCACAGCATTGACTTTTGACGACCACAGTCGCTTCATCACGGTCATGAAAGTGAATCAGACAAATAGGGCAGGGATCGGATTCCGGCGTTACGTCAGTGTCCATGGCAGCAGCGGGACGAGCAATGCTATCCATGAGTCGTTCATTCGTGTCAGTCACGTCACCTGCGCACTCTGCGCAGTGTCCATTGTCCAGATGTGGACATGAGCTTTGTTCGGGATTTGCGCCTGTGTGGCCTGTCGAATGTTCTGCATAATTCATCGGCCAGTCAGCGGGCCCGGTGCTGTCGGATGACGGTCGGAATTGACAAACGCCATGACAGGGAAAGACGAAACAATCTGAACCCAAAGTATGCAGATGCTGTTGTGAGCCTCCGCTATCACCGGCAGAGTCAGAATAAAGGACGCTGTTGAAAGAGCCTGCAGGGCGGGCGTTGGCTTCCCGAGCTTGCTGCCCCGATGACCCTGATGGAGGGCGTTGTTGCTGGTTATTTCCAGAGCCGGGTATTGTTATGACGGCCGCCAGCGGGTGATCCCGACATAGCTCTTTTAGTTTTATCGGATTAAACGACGGTGAGTCGATATTCCAATAACTCTTTAAAAGCCAACCGACAGCGACAAGCACTTCTACAGCTGGCCATGAGTAAGAGTTGGAGCTGAGTGGAGTATTTTTGCTGGTCAGGATCAGCTCGCAACCCATCAACAGATAATTGGCGTGTAGCCATGGCGACGAAATGGATTCAATGATGGTCGTTTTTAGCTCGCAACCATTTAGTTTGCCCTGTTTCTCATCAGGCGGTAAATCTGATCCTGCATAGTCTCTTGTGCGGGCAATGTCAGGCAAGGTGCCCGACAGTATTTGTTGGTCAGTTTTTATAGAAAAGTTCTGGTTTGAAGAACCTGTTTTCTGTTCAAGCTCGACAACAAAGCGTCTTGTCAACGGTTGAGCC
>NZ_JAHHPN010000976.1:0-1605 GCF_024606325.1 Endozoicomonas sp. ONNA1 | reverse complement strand
ACTGAGAGCTTTGCCGTCTCCCTCCCGGACAGGGTATTTATTATGAACCACAACTGGGCGGCTACGATGGTACTGGCGGCACGATCCAGCAACTGATTAAGAAACAAGCTCGTCTGGAAGATGAGATTAAAACCAGAGAAGCAGACATTGAGAAAATGAACGAAGTCCTGAAGGCTGCAGAGGAAGCCGCCGAACATGACGGCGGTCCCTTCCAGTTCACTCCGAAACAGGAAAAAGCCCGGGCTGATATCCACAAATTCGTGCAGCAGCACCCTCTCAAAAAACAGGCTCTGGAAGCCGCACTGGGCCTGACCGAAGCAGCAGCAGAGAGCGGTAAGGCAACACCGTTCCTTACGACTTTCGATTTTGACGATGAATTTGCACCGATTCGCTTACAGACAATGGTCGGAGACAATTTGAGTTTTGATCAGGCCAGCCGGATTGTGGAAGTCTTCAAAAACCTGAAGAGGCACTTTCCGGTCATCCCTCACGAGCCTCCGGAAGATCAGTCTCAGAATGTACTGACAACAATCGAAAAGCTGGTATTCAGGGCTGGCTTTGGGACGGTTCGGTGTTTTGGTGTTTTTCAGATCCGCCAAGTCTTGACGGAGCCTTTTAACCTCAGCCTCCTGTAGCTGATTGAGGTTTACTGCCCTGTGATTTTCCTTAATACATTGAGTGGCCATTGCCCTTGTTTCACGTGCTGTCTTTGATATTTCGGCAAGTTCAGCCTCTTTTACCTGCAACTTTTCCAGCTTGCTTTCCATCTCAAACAGTTGCCCGGTAATGTCACCCATCAATTTGGAAGCAAAGCGTTCGTCTTCGGCAAAAGGATCTCCAGTTACTTCGGCGGCAATGGGTATGACTTTCTGAATATTCTGGAAAAAATACCGGTTAGCCAGAAGGTTTCTAAGTGTGGGTTTAAAGACGAAATGTTTTGCAAGTTGCATATGCATCCAGGTTGGCGTGATGAACGACGAAGCGGCTCTGATGTGTGGTATTGTGAATTCAAATTCATCTGCTCCATCTGAGCTGGCACTGGTCAATGCCTGCTGAAGAGATTCATAGAATGCAAGCGTCACCAGTTTATCTTCGAATGCGGCTATTGTTTGTTCATTAGCATTGTGCTCGGCAGCTAAAGTCTCCAGCAGTGCCATCTGCCTGCTTCGAATGACGTGCTGGTAGCTTTTGACCTTGTCTTTTTTAATAAGCTGAGCTGTTGCTTCAGAAGCACGGTCATTACCATCAAATTCTCCCCATAGGTCGTAGAGACCTTCCACAAAAGCGATATCGGTCGGATTCTGTTTCTGACTACGGAAAACAATCACTTCCCCTGTAGCCTGAATCAGTTCCATTTTTGGATAACCCTCAGGCACAGGATAAGGCTGTGCCACATCCTCGATGTGGACAACATAGCCGACGGGTTTATGGTATGACAACAGATCATTAAGGGCTTTCTGTTGTATACCTTCCCCCAGAACGTGAACCTGAGTGTAGGCAGAGGTGGCTGCTGCTAAAAGAGCCTCATCATTAACAAAAAGTGATTGACCCAGGTGCTGCAGCGCAGGAGGCTGATCGCCACAGGCGATAAGACGCATGAAGGTG
>NZ_JAHHPN010000975.1:0-1550 GCF_024606325.1 Endozoicomonas sp. ONNA1 | reverse complement strand
TATTCGACTTGAGTTGGAGCGTCAGTATGTTGCTCAGGGTCGTTACGGTGCGAGAATTACCGCTGATGTTGAAGCTCAGCCTCGAAACCGGGTCAAGCTAACGATTAATGTCAAAGAGGGAAAGGTCGCGACCATTCAACATATCAATGTTGTTGGTAACACGGTTTTTCCTCAGCAAGATGTGCTAGATCTGTTTGAACTTAAAGAATCTCACTGGCTTTCATTCTTTGGTTCCAGCGATAAGTATTCCCGTGAAAAGTTATCGGGTGATCTGGAGCGACTCCGCTCCTATTACCTGGACCGTGGTTACATCAACTTTAATATTCGCTCCACCCAGGTGTCGATCAGCCCAGACAAACAAAGTGTCTTTATCACAGTGAATATTGACGAAGGCGATAAATACACAATTAGTGATGTCAAGCTGGCGGGCGACTTAATTATCCCTGAGGAAGAGGCCAAAAGCCTGTTGCTGGCCAAGCCTGAACAGGTATTTTCCCGCCGTGTGATTACCACAACAGAAGAAATTCTGAGCAGGCGTCTCGGTAATGAAGGTTATACCTTTGCCAATGTGACGGGTATACCTACTCCGGATCACGAAAAGAAGACCGTTTCCCTGACTTTCTTTGTTGATCCCGGTAAGCGTGCTTATGTTCGCAGGCTTAACTTCTCTGGAAATACCAAAACCGAAGATGAGGTTCTGCGTCGTGAGATGCGTCAGATGGAGGGGGCTTCTGCGAACACTCAGAAAATTGAGCAGTCCAAGGTGCGTCTTGAGCGTCTGGGTTTCTTCAAGTCAGTCAATATTGAAACACCTCCGGTTCCCGGAACCAGTGATCTGATCGATGTAAACTATACCGTTGAAGAGCAGCCTTCGGGCAGTATTTCAGCCAGTGTGGGTTTCTCCCAGTCTGATGGTCTGTTGTTGGGTGGCTCTATTAGTCAGAACAATTTCCTGGGGACGGGTAACAAAGTATCTGTGGGTCTGAACAAGAGTGATGTCAGCCAGCTTTATAACTTCAGTTTTACGGATCCTTACTTCACCGTAGATGGTGTGAGCCGTGGTTTTAACTTGTACCATCGTTCTTATGATTACAGTGATACAGATATTTCGAACTACGCTGCAGACACGACCGGTGCGAATGTTAACTTTGGTTACCCGATTTCGGAAACTCAGTCTATCAGTATGGGGTTGGGTGTTGATGCTACCAGCATTACAACGGGTTCAGAAACACCGGATTATATTCTCGACTATTTGAAAGAGAATGGTGATAGTTTCACAAACATCAAATCGACGCTGAGCCTCCACCTCTTTCTCACCGGGCGTCATGGTAATGCTCCGGAGACTACCCTTTCGCTCAATTTCTAATTGCAGTGTTTTGCCAGGGTGACTACGAATCAGGTTAACCCATGCCAGCCAATCCTGTACAGGCTCACCATTGGTTTTGAGGATTTTGTCACCCGTCTGAAGGCCCGCCTGCTCGGCAGCACCACCCGCTACAACCTGACCGATAACGGCTGGTATTTGAGGTGAATAGGGGACAATCCCCAGC
>NZ_JAHHPN010000974.1:0-1767 GCF_024606325.1 Endozoicomonas sp. ONNA1 | reverse complement strand
GTACTTCAGGCATGGCTTTTGAATGGCATGGTATGCTGATGTCTTTCAGTTCTTCTTCCAATGCTGCATTCTTGAGAAGCGTGTTGTAAACCATTGACTTCAGGGCATTGAGGTCTTCTGTCGTGATGTCTTGATTCAGTTCACTCGAATCAGGGGCGGAAGTCGCTGCCAGCGCAGATTTTCTGGCCCTGGTGTAAGAACTCTTTATGTCCTCTTGTTCATTTATTGTTTGGCTCGGTTGCAGAAACCCTTCCTGATTGACCTGAGCTGCCTTCTGCTTCGTGTACTGCTGAATGGTCAGGGAACGGACTTTAGGCTCCTTGTCGATATCCGGGATCAGATCGAGCTGGTGTTGAATCTTGGCCAGGCGATTGTGGATTACAGCATCAATCCGTTCTGTCTGTTGTTGCAGCTGCTGTTGCAGGTAATGCAGGATGGACTGATAACGTGCATTGAGATCGTTTTCATTGTTTGGAGTAATATCGAGCTGCTTTTCAATGTCGGCCATTTTTGTTTTCACAGCTTCTTCCAGAGGCTGTTCTATTGCGGCATCTGTTACAGCAACCGATCTTTTGATTTCATGAATTCTCTTTATGATCAGTCTTGCTTGTTCTTCTGGTGGCTGGCTATCATCCCAGTAATCAATACCAAGCATCTCTGCCAGTTGTGTGTTGTAAACCATACCGGTTTCTTTTATGGCATCATGGAGGTGTTGTTGCAGATACTGGATTCGTTCGACTTTATACTGAAGTTTCTGTGACTGCTCTTCCAGTTTTTTCAGCACTTTACGAATCAGTACGAGGTCATCTTCAACTTGTTGCTTGAGCTCAAGTGCTCTGTGTTTTTTCTTTTCATTGGCAGTAGCTGTCTCCGATATAAGCTCTAATTGGTTTTTAACCCGGATGAGTTCGCTTTTTGTTGCGATGTGCTCTTGCAGCTGTCTTTCCCACTCAACCGTTTGTCTGGCCATGTTGCTCACAACTTTGGCAGCAAACTGTTCGTTGTGGTTAAAAACATCGAGCTGTGATTCGACGACGACGGGTATAAGATTCATAATACCTTTAACGAAATTCTGACTGATCAGAAGCTCTTTGAGTGCGGGTTTGAAACTGAAGTGTTTGGCGAGTTGAATCTGCAACCAGGTTGGCGTGATGACAGACGAAGCGGCTCTGACATGCTCTGGTGTGAATTCAAATTCGACTGCCTGAGCTGGAGTGGCAATGGACAATGCCAGCTGGAGACATTCGTAGTATGAAAGCGCAAGCACTGCCAATTTATCTTCGTCTGTAAGCGTTGTCGGTTGATCTTTGTTAACTCCGGCGTCGTGCCGCGCAGCAAACCCCTCCAGCAGTGCCATCTGCCTGCTCCGAATGGCGTACTGGTAGCTTTTGACCCTGTACTTTTTAACCCATGTTGCAGCAGGGGCGGGGGTATTAGTCTCAGCTTCTACCCAGAGTTTATAGAGGTTTTCTACAAAAGCGATATCATCGGGATTCGGCTTCTGGCCTCGGAAAACAATAACCTCCCCGGGAGCTTCTTTTACTTCCAGCTTTGGGTAACCTGCAGGCGCTGGATAAACCCGCGTGTCATCCTCGACGTGAACAACATAGCCGACAGGTTTGCTGTGTGCTAACAGATCATTAAGGGCCTGCTGTTGTAAATTTTCTTCCAGGACATGAACCTGCATATAGGCAGAAGTGGCTGCCGCCAGGAGAGCCTCATCATTGACAAAGAGTGATTGACCCAAACGTTGCAGTTCAGGGGGCT
>NZ_JAHHPN010000973.1:0-5112 GCF_024606325.1 Endozoicomonas sp. ONNA1 | reverse complement strand
TCGACCCGAGGAAAACGGTGCAGTTTGACATCGGTTCTTGGAACAGCGCTGATCATACTCTGTGTATAAGGATGTTCAGGGTTTTGCAGAATCTTGCCGGGCTCGCCAATCTCCACCAATTCTCCCATATACATCACGGCAACGCGGTCGGTAACGTTTGCAATGACCCCCATATCATGGGTTACCAATACACAGCCGACTTCCCGCTCTTTACAGAGTTCACGAATCAAATCAAGAATCTGATTTTGAATGGAAACGTCCAGGGCAGTAGTGGGCTCATCAGCAATAATTAATTCGGGCTCACCAGCCAGAGCAATTGCAATAACTACCCGCTGACGCATACCACCAGAGAATTGATGGGGGTATTGCTTGATTCTGATTTCCGGTTCCGGAATACCTACGGCGCTCAGCATCTCGATTGCTTTGATAAAAGCATCAGCTGGATTTAATCCGAGGTTTTCGGTAATGGTTTCAACTAATTGGGTTTCAATGGTCAGAAGCGGATTTAATGAAGTCATTGGATCCTGAAAAATAAATCCAACTCGTTTGCCACGCACTTTACGAATGGCTTCTCCAGAAAGGCCTGAAATGACTTCACCATTCAACCTGATTTCACCACCTGCCACACGACCGGGGGCACTGAGCAAATCAATAATAGCATTACCAACCGTGGATTTACCGGCTCCGGACTCTCCCACAAGGCCCAGAATCTCACCTCTGGCAACCGTGAAAGACATTCCCTTTACGGCCACTGCAACACCGTGACGTGAAGGAAATTCAATACGCAGGTCATTGACCTCCAATAAGGACATGCTCCCCCCCTCAAATTCATTGTGAAAACACAGTCGTTTGTTAATAGCTGCTCTGATAAACGAAAAACTTTTAAAAGCGATTGTCCGGTTAATCGTTTATCAGCCGATTCTTTTATTGATGACTGCTTTTTCATCTAATTCTTATTCGTGCTTTGCCAATCCTGTCGCTCTTGAATACAACGGGCTTACGGCCTTGGAGACAAGAAAGATCTAATCAAAGCTTCGGGACCTGAAAGGTGCACATTCGCCTTTTGGCAAACACTCTTTTTATACACTCGCGCAACGACCAAGGCGGAAATTGTGCGAATCCGGGATCCACCGGACGACGCTGCAATTGTATAATAAAGAGGCAACCGGAACTGTCTAACTCCGCTATTGGCGGAGTTATAACAGGCAAACCCATACAACACATTCGGGTAAACTGGGGGGAACTATAACCAGATAGTTAGAAAATAGGAAGTCTCTGTAACCAGCAACACCTATTTTGCAGGCAAAATTTCGGACATCACTTACAAGAATAAGTAGTATCAGGCAGCTTTCATACCAACTGATACAAACCAGTTACGACAAAGCTGCATATAAACGCCATAGGGACGAGCCATCAACATTAAAGCGCCTATCTGACCCAGACAAGCAGTGATAATCTGCTCTAATGTTGCACCCGTGGCCGCAACCAGCCCGACGTAAACCGGAATCTGAAAAGAAACAAACGCCACTATATCCAGGACTGTATCTCCGACTTTTCCTGATTTGAAAAAATGGCAGTAGCTCATTACCCAATCGCGATAAATACCATAAGGACGGGCAACCAGCATGTTAACTGGAATACTCATCAAACGAGATTGCAGGGATTGTTCAATAGTCAACCCGGCCACCAGAATTTCAACCAGCAATCCAACAACCAGTCCAAAACTGATCAGGGCAAATGTATCTGCCAGTGTTTCGCGCTTAATTGACATATCACTCCCCCTGAATGCAGACAATAGAATACCTCTGACGTAAGTCACATCAGAAAAAGTCTGAAAAGTTCTGAAAAAAATTATTTGGTTGCCAGGCACAGGCCGCTGGACCTCAAGCGATTGAGACACCTGTTTGACGCGGCATAATTTATACCCGACAAGAACAATTTACAACAGTGAAATACTTTGTTTTAAGAATTAAAAACAAAGTATAAAACTTTAATAAAATATTTTTATAGATTAATAAGCTAAACAAGACTGAATGAGCAAAAAGTATCACCACTATAAAATTAACTTCTTAAGCGACCATCCGGTTTCTGGTGTATTTTTGCGCATGTTTTTTTAGGTCAGGCTGAGCTGGATAGCAAAAAACCCTGCCTTTCAACGAAAGCGCAGGGTTTCCACTTAATTCAAACTGTTTAAGTCTGGTGTCAGGCTGAGTTAGCCAGAGGTTGCAAAGCGAATACTTTCATTACAGAGTAATGTGTGCCTTCTGACGTTGTTTCGCTCTTCATCAATACCACTTCATTGACCGTCATACGGTAACTGGGCATATTGAAAAAATGACTATGAGTCACATGATGATGCTGTTTGAAACGAGCCAGTGTGACGTGAGGCCGGAAATTGCGCATTTCACGACGCATTCCGCACATAAGGGCGCCTTCTTCACAAATTCGGGACAGTGTATTCAACTGCTGGCCTGAGTGTATATTCAGAGCCAGCGCGCGGGGTCTGTGTGCATCAGGGAAAAATTCGAAACACCCGGTCATACAGTCGAATCCGTGAACATTTGCCAGGGAATCTCCAATATAACTGGAAAACTGCTCAAGACTCCGCTCGTCACACTCACCCAGAAAGCGCAGTGTTATGTGTTGCTGTTGTGGTACCATCCAGCGAAGCTTGTGCTGAAGCACATCACCGGCTCGGTGTCGTGCTTTCTTGTGCAGTGTAGCTGCAAGCTCCAGCGGAATCCTGACAGCGATGAATGCACGGATGTTTTTTTGATCTTTTGTTTTCATCAGACACTTCAATTATCACCGCTCGTTGCCAGCATTATGCCTTGGTCTGGGTCAGATAGCGACGGTAATCAGTTAAATACGATTAAGGATTTGCAAGCCTGTCTGCTAACGCTTCCAGGGTTCGACGATTGGGCTTGAGGCCGGCGGGCATCTGTTCAGCCGGGAGCAAGCGAATCATATCAGGAATCTTGAACCGACTGATAATGCCTGCAAGCTTTTGTTTTGTAAATACTTCATTCAGTGAACCTGATTCGGTTTGTACAAATGCAAAAGGCCTCTGCCCATATTCATCATTCCTTACAGATACCACAACAGCCATGGTGATGTCGTCAATGCTGAGTAGAGCCTTTTCAATTTCTTCGGGATGGATGTTCTCTCCGCCAGAGATCAGCATGTTATCCATACGACCAATGACCATTATTTGATCGCCAGAATACTGCCCAAGGTCGCCTGTGTGATACCAACCCTGCCCATCGACGATCGGAATAATGTTGCCATCCTCAAAATAACCTGCAGATAACGTTTTACCTCTGACCAGAATCTCTCCGGAAGCAACTATGGTCAGCTCCCGATAGGGTAATGGCTCACCTGATGTCACTCCCGAGCTGATAAATTGAGGGGTTCCGGTACAGACCTGGGCACTCATCTCTGTCATACCGTAAGTGGTTAGAATCCTGATACCTTTTTCCTGAACCTGAGATACCAACTCTGGAGACGCAAAGCCTCCACCCAAAAGAATGTATTTCAGCCCGGTCTCATCCAGCAAATCGGCTCCTTCTACCAGCAATCGGCGCAGCTGAGTATTCACCAACGACACATGGGTAATTCGTTGCTCCACCAGCAATTGCTGCAATGGCACTTTTTGCGTGTCTACGACTATCTCGGCACCTGCGAGCAAGCAACGAACAACAATGCCAAAACCGCCAACATGAAACAGAGGCAGAGACAACAGCCAAGCGTCATGCTCTGTCAGGGGCGTACAGTATTGAGAACCTTTTGCACTGTAAACATGATTCGAGAAAGTATGACTGACGGCTTTGGGCACACCGGTAGTGCCTGAAGTCGCAATCAGATCAAACATAGCTTCTGGCTCAATGATCAGGCGGGCATCCGCTACTTTAGATTGATCCCGGAGGGTGGGCCATTCCAGACCCGGTATCTCTCCAAACCCTTCATTAAGCGCCCACTGAGCGCCAATCTTCCGGCAATACTTTGTCTTCTGCTCAGCAGGCATCTGCGGATTGACCGGGCAATAGACCCACTGGCTTCTCAAGCAGGCAATAATCAATATCACCGAGTCCCAGGCACAGGTTAACGGTACCAGAATCTGATCACCTCTCCTGACGCCCTGACTATAGAAAGCATCACGGATTGTTTCTACCCTTGCATCCAGCTCAGCCCGGGTTACAAGCTGACCATTCACTCTGACAGCAACCTTTTGAGGATCTCTGAGTGTCCACTCTCTCAGAGGGCAGAACGATAACTCCATACATTCTCCATGGCGTTGAGCAAATCTGAAGACAGACGCTGACCATACTCAGGCAAATGACAAAATCCGGGGTTTTGAAAAGCAGAAAGGGTATCAAGACCAGGACATTCCTCTGGGTCACACTGAAGACTGAGTTGTTCAATAAGGCTCAGTCCCAGGGCACTTTCGAAGGATGAGCTAAAAACGACTCTGACCTTTTTCTTCCTGGCCCGGTTAGCCATGGACAAGCATTGGGAGACACCTCCCACCAGGGTTGGCTTCAATACAACAGCTCTGAGCCCGTCTTCAGCCCTGAATCTATTCATTTCTGAGAGACTCGCGCTGACTGCCGACCCCTGCAATGTTTCATCCAGCGCATAACCCATACCGGTTTCCCGGAATAATTGCGGGAATTCTTCAAAATACGGTGTAGGCTCTTCGATATAGCTGATTCTGCTGACAGGCACCTGTCTTGCAAAACCTATAGCCTCATCAATAGACCACCTTTGATTCGCATCGAGCCTGAGTTTTACATGGGCTGGAATCCGATCAAGAATTTGATGCACCGCTCCAACATCCTGCACAGTGTCATTGCGGCCAACTTTTAACTTAAACTCATCGGGCCATTTCTCAGGCCAATCATCCAGACGTTTGAGAGTCAGTGCATCAGCTCCCATCAGTAGAGGAGAATCGGAGACCCTCTGTTGACTCCAGTGCTCTTTGCCGAGACTGAACTGAACACTCTCGATAGCAAAAGCAACTGATGGATATAGAAGACTTTGATCGGGTAACCCCCGAAAACAATAGTATTCTGCTGCAGCCACCAACTGTTTCAGCGCTTCAACAATACTTTC
>NZ_JAHHPN010000972.1:0-2502 GCF_024606325.1 Endozoicomonas sp. ONNA1 | reverse complement strand
TCAATTTCTTGCAATCCTCGCTACGGACGCTTAAGTCCGACAGGCTGCTAGGGCAGGAAAATGACCTTTTGGGGAATTTACAGGTCATGTAGGGACTCTAATGCAATGCTGTAGTAGTATCCATCACCTGAGCCTGGCAATTCCCGTCGGGCTTATAGTCTTCATTTTTATAATCTTTGGAAGTTTGGCTGTGGAGAATTCAGAAACAGGTCGAATCCTGATTGTTGAGGATGATGAACGGCTGGCCACACTCACCCGGGACTACCTCGAGAACAATGGACTCTCGGTCTCTATAGAAGGTGATGGTGGCAAAGCGGTTGGTCGTATTCTTGAAGAGCGTCCTGATCTGGTGGTGCTGGATCTGATGCTGCCAGGAGAAGATGGTGTTTCCATCTGTCGCCGGGTTCGTGAGCAGTATGCCGGACAAATTCTGATGCTGACCGCCCGGACCGATGACCTGGATGAAGTACTGGGGCTGGAAATGGGAGCAGATGATTATGTTGCCAAACCGGTTCGTCCAAGAGTGCTATTAGCCAGAATCCGAGCTTTGCTGCGCCGAAATCAGGGGCCTCTGGAAGAACAGGAAGAGCAAAGCAACAGTCGCTTGATTTTTGGTCCGCTGGTTGTGGATAACTCTATGCGAGAAGCCTGGCTGAACGATGTTAGTGTTGAATTAACAAGTGCTGAGTTTGACCTGCTGTGGTTGCTCTGCTCCAATGCGGGTCGAGTGTTGAGCCGGGAAGAAATTTTCTCTCAGCTGCGTGGTATAGAGTACGATGGTCAGGATCGTTCCATTGATGTTCGGGTGTCTCGCATTCGACCTAAGATTGGCGACGATCCCATGCACCCTCGTTTGATCAAAACTGTTCGCAGTAAAGGTTACCTCTTCGTTAAAAGCGAATAACCGCTCTGAGTTATCTAAGTAGAGAAACCTGTGAGTAGCATTTTCTTACGCATATATGGCGGGCTCCTGTTTACGCTGGTGCTCGTCGCTGTTCTATCTGGTATTTCCGTTACGCTGATCAATGGAATAAGACAGGCTGAATATCGTGAAGATATGGTCAGGGGAACCTTTCGTCTGATCGCCGAGACCGTTGAATCGTTGCCTGAAGACGAACGTAAGCCCTGGCTCGAAGACTGGGGAAAGCGTCTTGCGATTCCCTTTGAGCTGGTGAGCCCTGAAAATTCAGGTCTGGATCAGGATCAATTCAAATCTCTGAAGCACGATGGTATCAAGGTTCGTATGTTGGATCAGAACAGTGCACTGGTGATGACACCTCTGACGGGAGACAGCCTTTTGGAAGGTGTAGTGTCGTCTATATCGGAGCAAACAGCCAGTGGTACTCTCAGCCTTCTAAAAGCCAAATTAATGCGTTTTCCCGTCGCTCGCAGAGCAGAAAAACTGAAAGAGTTGTCTGTCAATAGCTTCAGTTACCCTGTCCATCTGGTGGAGCCTTCTCAAACCCGGTTAGTGCCTGTGCAACAGGAGCAGCTTCGTAAAGGCAGCATGATGATGTTGCTGGATGATGAGGCACAGACGGTATCTATCTACACAAGTCTGCCTGATGAATCCCGATTGATCAGAATGGGACCATTAGGGTTGCTGAATCCTTATCCTTTCAAGCTGATGCTGACCATTGGTTTGTTTGTACTGACTTCCCTGAGTCTGGCCATTTATATTCTGGTTCGGGGAATGGAAAAACGACTGCGTAAGCTTGAGAGAGCAGCCACGCGTTTCAGCCGCGGCGACTTTGATGTTCGTGTCTCTTTGCATGGTGCCGACTCTATTGGTCGTCTGGCTCAGGCATTTAATGCCATGGCGGGTCATATCCAGAGACTGTTAAGTTTGCAGAAAGAAATGATCAGGGGTGTTTCTCACGAGTTGAGGACCCCCGTAGCCCGGCTCAGGTTTGGTCTGGATCTGGTGGCCGACGCCAGGACGTCTGAAGAAAGAGATCATCAGTTAGAAGGCATGGATAAGGATATTCAGGAACTGGATAACCTGGTGGATGAGATTTTGACCTATGCCAATCTTGAACAGGGTGCACCAGAGGTGCGTTTCAAGCGGCAAGATGTTGATAAAATCATTGGTCAGGTCGTCAGTGAGCACAAGCGCCTGCAGGATCGTGTGGCCATTGAGCACGTTCCATGCAATATACTTGACCCACGTCGCTTTGCGGACATTGATCGTCGCTATATGCACCGGGCTATCCAGAATCTGGTGGGTAATGCCTGTCGCTATGCAGACAGTAAACTGGAGGTCAGATTTTCTGCAACACAAGACACTTGTCGAGTTGATGTGGACGATGACGGCCCCGGTATCCCAGAGGATCAATGGGATCGAGTCTTTTCAGCGTTTTCAAGGTTGGATGACAGTCGCACCAGAAAATCAGGCGGTTATGGGCTGGGGCTTTCCATCGTGCGGCGAATTATGTATTGGCACAACGGTCGTGCAATGGTCAGCCACAGTCCTCTGGGGGGCGCCCGGTTCAGTCTTGTTTT
>NZ_JAHHPN010000971.1:0-18078 GCF_024606325.1 Endozoicomonas sp. ONNA1 | reverse complement strand
AGCCAGCAGACTGGTAGTGGTTGTCTTGCCATGAGTACCCGCCACTGCGATGCCATGACGGTAGCGCATCAGTTCGGCCAGCATCTCAGCCCTGGGAACCACCGGTACACGTCGTTTTCTAGCCTCAACCACTTCCGGATTTTCCAAAGCGACTGCTGTAGAAGTGACCACTACATCCGCCCCTTCAACATTAGCGGCTTCATGACCAATGAAGACGGTAATTCCCTGATCTTCCAAACGTCGGGTTACCGGTGAGCGTCTAATATCCGATCCTGAGATCTGGTAGCCCTGATTCTTCAGCACTTCGGCAATACCGCACATGCCCGAACCACCTATGCCGACAAAATGAATGTTTTTTATACGACGCATTTCAGGTATAGGTGCCACAGGAAAAATAGGTTTATTAGCGGGCATGTGCCACCTCCAGACAATGATCAGCTACTTCCTCGGCTGCCATAGGCTTTGCAACGCTGCCCGCAGCCCTGGCCATGTTAACCAGCTGTTCAGGATTGCCCACAAAATTCTCTAACATATTGATCAGACAGGTTTCGTTCAGTTCTTTTTGTTGCACCATCATAGCCGCACCCTGATTGACCAGGTACTGACCATTAACGGTTTGATGATCATCAACAGCATGGGGATAAGGCACCAGCAGGGCCGCCCTCTGAGCCATGGCCAGTTCCGAGACCGTCAGAGCCCCGGACCGACAAATCACCAGGTCTGCCCACTCATAAGCACCGGCCATATCATCGATAAAGGGTTCCAGGCGGCCCTCTATATTCAGAGCACGATATGACTCACGAGTAGCAGCCAAATTACTTTTCCCGGTTTGATGCCAAACCTCGATGCGACCTTTAAACCGGGTGAGCGCTTTTGGTACCAGCTCGTTGATGGCTACAGCACCTTTACTGCCACCTAACACCAGCAGCTTTAAAGACCTGCCATTCAGTTGAGCGGGTAACTCCAAATCAGCGATATCTGTTCTAACCGGATTACCCGTCAGAATAAGTTTCCCAGAGCTATTGACTGGACCGAAAGCTCCTGGAAAAGCCAGCAACACTTTGCGGGCAATTCTGGATAAAATCCTGTTTGTGAAGCCTGCAATAGCATTCTGCTCGTGGATCACCAGAGGGATACCTGACAAACGAGCTGCCAACCCACCCGGACCAGTGACAAAACCACCCATACCCAAAACACAGACAGGGTTGCAGCTTCGAATTACTTTTACGGACCGATACAGCGAAACAGCCAACTTCCAGGGCGCTTTCATTAGAAAGCTCAAGCCTTTACCCCTTAGCCCGGTGACCGGGATAAAACTGATTTCAAATCCATGGCGCGGCACCAGTTCAGCTTCCATACTGTCGGGCGTTCCCAACCAGTGAATGGTGTAGCCACGCTTCTCAAGTTCTCTGGCCGTGGCCAGCGCAGGGAAAATATGCCCGCCAGTACCACCAGCCATTATTAAAACAGTAGGTTTGTCAATAGTACTCATGGCGCCCCTCTGCTTTTTTTGTCTGTTTCGACATTAAACTGACGTCGTTCATAATCAATTCGCAGCAACAATCCAAAAGCCAGGCAGTTTATCAACAGGCTACTACCTCCATAACTGATCAGAGGCAACGCCAGCCCTTTCGTGGGCAGCAATCCGGTATTTACACCGATGTTGATCAGCGCCTGACTGCTATACAGTAAACCAATGCCATAGGCGACATAGCCATGGAACAGTAATTTTTTTGCTTCTGCCCGGTAACCGATTTGCAAAGCTCTCCAGGAAATAAATAGGATCAAAGTCAGAACGAAGACCGCCCCGAGGACACCAAACTCTTCAGCCAGAACAGCAAAGATAAAATCGGTATGAGCTTCCGGCAAATAGAACAGTTTTTGCAGACTGTTACCCAACCCTTCACCAAACCATTCACCCCGCCCAAAGGCAATCAGGGACTGGGTCAACTGATAGCCACTGCCAAAAGCATTGGCCCAGGGGTCCATATAAGAAGCCAGACGCGCCATGCGATAAGGCTCAAAAACAATCAAGGCAGCAATAGAGCCCACCAGCAGCAGGATGAGAATAATGAACTGCCAGAGTCTGGCACCTGCCAGAAAGATCATCCCCATGGAAGCCCCCATCAATACCACAAGGGCTCCGAGGTCCGGCTCCATTAGCAATAGTGTGGATGAAACAAAAAGAATGGTCATAGGCTTGAAAAAGCCAGTCCATTTGGTTCTGACTTCATCCAGGCGACGAACCAGGTAGGCTGCCAGATAAACGACAATCATCAGCTTGGCCGCTTCTGATGCCTGCAGATTGAAAAAGCCCAGAGGAATCCAGCGAACACTGCCATTGACCTCCCGGCCCACAACCAGCACAGCCAACAGTAAACCCAAACCACCAAAGAGGGAAAGCCAACTGTATTTCTCTATCGTTTTCACCGGTACCATCAAAATGCCTCCCATCAGGGACAGGCCGACAAAAACAAAAAAAACCTGCTTGATCAGAATGTAAAACGGATTAGAGTAAAGACTGCCCGCTACTTCCATGGAAGCGGAACTAACCATAATCAGACCAATCACCAGAAGCACCAGCACAGCACCCAGCAACGGAAAGTCAAGAGCACTGTCTCGACGGCCCGCAAAGGGTGACCTTATTTCGCTGAGAAGCTTATGGTGTAGAGTCATGCAAGGCGCTCCCTGACCAGAGTCGTAAAGACATCGCCACGCTGCTCAAAGCTTTTAAACATATCAAAACTGGCACAGGCGGGAGCCAGCAGCACGGCATCACCGCTCTCACTGACCTCGCAGGCATGATCTATTGCAGCAGCCAGATCTCTGGCATATTGAACCGGGATCACGTTACCGATGGCGTTATCGATATCAGCTGCGTCACGCCCTATCAGCACAACCTCACGACCATACTTTTGTAACGGTTGTTTCAGTTGATTAAAATCCGCCCCCTTGCCATCCCCACCGGCAATAAGAACAATTTTTCCGCTCAGGGTTTCACCCAAGCCTTCGATAGCCGCAACCGATGCACCGACATTGGTGGCTTTGGAATCATTAATCCAGACCACACCGTTTTTTTCAGCTACCCACTGGCATCGATGAGAAAGACCTGTAAAGTGGCTCAGAGCCTTCAGCATAGGCACCATCGGGATACCCACTGACTCACCCAGAGCCAGGGCAGCCAGCGCATTCAACTGATTGTGACGACCCGACAACTTCATGGCCGCTGTATTGAGAAGCCTTTCAACACCTTTACAAAGCCATGTATCTTCTTGATCCTCTATTAAACCATAGTCGTGCAAATCAGGTTTGCCGGAAGTAAACGCTGTTGCTGGTGTAGCTTGGGGAAGAAGAGGCACAGTCAGGGCATCCTGCTTGTTGTATACCGCATGTTTACAACCACGGTATATACGCTGCTTCGCCTTATGGTAGTCCATCATGGACTCATAACGATCCATATGATCAGGACTGATGTTCAACACTGTCGCAGCAACTGCACGTAAAGAGTGAGTGGTTTCCAGCTGGAAGCTGGACAATTCCAGGATATAGAGATCGACATCTTGCCTTTTAAGCAGATCAAGAGCTGGAGTGCCAATATTGCCACCCACTGCAACATTCCAACCGGCCTCTTGAACCATTTCTCCCAGCAGGGCTGTCACAGTGCTTTTGCCATTAGAGCCAGTGATGGCGACGACGGGTTTATCCACCTCACGACAGAACAGCTCAATATCACCCACCGCCTCAGCCCCCTTACTGACAGCATCAGCAATCTCTGGAGTAGCCAGTGCAATACCAGGACTGAGAATCAACTCATCCGCCGAATTCAACCACTCCGGGTTCAACCCACCCAGATGGACGGGTACATCCGGGAAAACGGCTTTGAGTTCATCAATGCCAGGAGGGTTATCCCGAGTATCCATCACTTTAAATGAACGTTGTCTTGCAGCAAGATACCGCACACAGGACATCCCGGTCTTCCCGAGACCGACTACAACCCTTGTACGATTTGAGCTTATCAATGCTGACACGCTTATTTTTCCCGAGCAAAAACTGTGTTAACGAATCTTCAGTGACGCAAGACCAATCAGGACCAGAATCAGGGTAATAATCCAGAAACGGACAATCACCCGGGGCTCAGGCCAGCCCTTCAATTCAAAATGATGATGCAGTGGTGCCATACGGAATATTCGGCGCCCGGTGAGCTTGAACGAAGCCACCTGGAGAATCACCGACACTGTCTCCATGACAAAAACTCCACCCATAATGACCAGCACAATTTCCTGACGCACGATCACCGCCAGCACACCTAATGCCGCACCAAGAGCCAGAGCACCCACATCGCCCATAAAGACCTGGGCGGGATAGGTATTGAACCAGAGAAATGCCAGGCCCGCTCCACCTATGGCAGCGCAAAAAACGACCAGTTCCCCGGAACCGGGCACAAAGGGTATAAGCAGGTACTGGGCAAAGTTCGCATGACCACTGGCATAGGCAAAAACAGCCAGTGCAGAAGCCACCAGAACAGTAGGCATGATTGCCAGACCATCCAGACCATCAGTCAGATTCACAGCATTACTGCAACCGACAATGGTCAGGTAAGCCAGTACAACAAAAAATGGCCCAAGATCAATGACGACGTTTTTGAAGAAAGGTACAATCAGACTGGTCTCTACCGGTGCTTTAGCTGTGGCGTAAAGAAAGACAGCCGCACCCAGCCCACCCACTGACTGCCAAAAAAACTTCCAGCGTGCAGGCAGGCCTCTTGAATTTTTCTCCACCACCTTACGGTAGTCGTCTACCCAGCCAACAACTCCAAACACCACTGTCACCAGTAAAACCACCCAGATGTAGCGATTACTTAAGTTGGCCCACAAGAGGGTACTGGCCGCGATACAAACCAGAATCAATGCCCCCCCCATAGTAGGTGTTCCGGCTTTGCTGAGGTGCGACTGTGGACCATCATCACGCACAGCCTGACCAATCTGGTGATAACTCAGTCGACGAATCATATAAGGCCCCAGCCAGAGCCCCATACCCAGTGCAGTAAGCACACCCAGAATCGCTCTCAGTGTGAGATATTTGAAAACGGCAAAGCCGTGGTAGTATTGCGACAAGAAATCCGCAAGCCAGAGCAGCATTATCAGCGCTCTCCCTTATATTCTGATCCCACAAGGGATCTGACTACATCCAACATATTCATTCCATTCGATCCCTTGACGAGAACCGTGATGGGACAATCCGCCTGTTGCTCTCTGAACACTTGTATCCGGGTTCTTACCCAGTTCGAGAGAGCCTCTTTATCATCAAAATGCTGCCCTTTACTGTCATGAAGGTCATTTTTGAACGCTTCAACCGCCGCAACAGACGCCTGACCGTAAGCAGCAAAATCATCAATACTTTGAGCAGCTGCATACTCACCCACATCAACATGTCGGGCTTGTGTTACCTCACCGAGGTCCAGCATGTCCCCCAGCACCATAATGGTTCTACCCTCACAATCTGCCAACTGATCGATGGCGGCCAGGGTGGCAATCGGACTGGCGTTATAACTTTCGTCAATGACCAGAACACTATTCGACAGAAAGTAACGGGTCCCCCTTTGTTGATAGGGCCGGGCATTTTCCAGCCCCTTGACAATAATGTCCAGCCCCAGCCCCACAGCAGATGCTGCTGCGGCAGCGCAACAGGCATTCTGAACCTGATGTTTTCCCCAGAAAGACAGGTTGACGATCGCCTGCTTTTCAGCCTCTTCCTGAACAACATGCAACCTGAAGCTCATACCTTCAGACGTTGAAGATACCTCTGAGGCAAACACGTCAGCTTCCTGTTTATCCAGACTAAAAGACAGCACTTTTCGACCAGACTGTTTCAATGCCCTTTCTTTCCAGCGCTGGAAGCTGGGATCATCGAAATTCAGTACAGCAGTACCGCTTTTTTTGAGACCTTCAAGAATAAAGCCCTTTTCATGAATGACCCCCTCAAGCGTTAACAAATCCTTGAGGTGATTCTCTGAAGCATTGGTAATGATGGAAACATCCGGTTCAGTCAGGCGAGTGATGTAATTAATCTCACCGGGTGAACTGGTTCCCAATTCAATCACTGCGTGCTGGTGATCTTCTTCCAGTCTGAACAGGGTCAGGGGCACACCATAAGCGTTATTCAAATTTCCCTGAGTGGCCAGAACCTCACCATCCTGCTCGAAGACAGAAGCCAGCATCTCTTTGACAGATGTTTTTCCACAAGTCCCGGTCACGGCTACCACAGGTTTATGAAAGCACTCACGATTAAACTGCCCCAGTCGCCCAAGCGCCTCGTCAGTGTCCTGAACCTGAATCTGAGGAATTCCCAGACCGTCAACGGGCACCTGAACCACAACAGCAGCGGCACCTGCAGCCTCAGCCTGATCAACATAGCTATGACCATCAAACCGGGGCCCCTTGATGGCAACAAAAAGATTACCTTGCCCAAGGGTTCTGGTATCAATACTTATACCCGTTATGGTGGCACCACCATCAGAATCGCCCGTCAGGAGAACTCCCTGAAGCGCATCGGTTACTTCAGAAAGGGTAAATGGGCGAATCATGATACTCCCTCACTGACTGAAGTCGATTGCGGCTGCCAGAGATCAAGTGCTTTTCTGACTTCTTCACAATCATCAAAATGATGCCTGACGCCGTTGACTTCCTGATAATTCTCGTGACCCTTACCTGCAACAACAACAATATCGCCAGCGGCAGCCGTGCAGACAGCCCCCCGAATAGCCTCTGTACGGCTGATGACAGACGTTACTGAGATGCCGGTTTGATCGACCCCTGCCAATATATCTCTGATAATGTCTTCAGGGTCTTCGTTTCTGGGATTATCGCTGGTCACGACTACTTCATCTGCACCCTCGATAGCAGCACAGGCCATGAGAGGTCTCTTACCCCTATCACGATCACCACCACAACCAAAGACACAGATTAATTTTGAAGCACTGTGCTCTCTCAAGGCTTTCAGAACGCTCATCAGAGCACCCGGAGTATGCGCATAATCAACCACAACCAACGGTTTCTGATCACCACCAAAGCTCTGCATTCTTCCCGGCACCGTGCTCAACTGAGGCACCTTTTCAAGAACCCGCTCGAGAGAATAGCCCTGACAACAAACAACCCCTATAACGGCCAAAAGGTTTTCAAGACTGAAACGGCCCAGCTGAGGTGTCCTCAGCTGGGCTTGACCCCAGGGGGTATCCAGATCAGCCTTAACTCCCCGTGCATTCAGGAGAATATTCTTAGCCGTAATATCTGCCTCGCCCGAGGTCATAGAGAAAGTAAAAACCTCAGTATCACCGGAACAACTGGACAACATCAGTTCGCTATAGTCATCATCCAGATTAATCACTGCTTTTTTGACACAGCCGTTGGCAAATAGCAGAGCCTTGGCGCTGGCATAGGCGTCCATCGTTTTATGATAATCAAGATGGTCACGACTGATATTTGTGAAAACGCCAACTTCAAACGTTAACTGATCTGCACGCCCCTGATGTAAACCATGGGAAGAAACCTCCATCGCCATGAAGGCCACTTCTCTTGCCACCAGCTCAGCCATAAAGCCCTGTGTAGAAACGGGATCTGAAGTCGTATTCAGACAGGGCTCCAGTTCAGGAGGAACACCTTTACCCAGGGTTCCCATCACCGCACAAGGCGCCCCCAGGAGAGAAAGTAACTGCGCAACAAACCAGCAGATTGATGTTTTACCATTGGTTCCAGTCACCCCGGTCAACTTCAAGTCTGAGGATGGGTGCCGATAGAATTGATCGGCAAGATAGCTGATGTGTGCTTTTAAGTTTTCGATAAAAATAACAGGCTTGCCGGCCAGATATTCAGTTTCAGAACGTGCCTCCCTGCTCGACTCAGCGAGCACTGCAGATGCACCTGCGTCCAGAGCTGCACCAATAAACTCCCGGCCATCGGAACTCAGCCCCTGTACAGCGAGAAACAGCTCACCCCCGACCAGCTTGCGGCTGTCGAGGGTTAATCCTGTAAGGGTTATGTCTTCATCCAGCTGAGGATGATTCAGCTTCGCCAGCACTTCATTTAAAGACGTCATTTGACGCGAGGTCATGTTCCATCCTGTTTCAGTTTCATAACTCCGGGCTGCTCCAGATTGAGTCTTTTGGCTGTCAGCACTTTTTCTTCACTGGGCCTGACGCCCAGCATTCGCAAAGCCTGACCATTGACCCTGGAGAAGACCGGACCGGCGATTATGCCACCGTAGTAATCTTTTCCAGCCGGGTCATCAATGATGACAACAGTGGCAATGCGAGGGTTTTCCACAGGAGCCACACCGGCGAAGAGACCCACGTAACGATCTTCAAGGTAGCCACTACCACCCACTTTTTTAACCGTTCCCGTTTTGCCACCAACATTGTAGGACTTGACGGCACCGCGCCAGCCAGTTCCTCCTTTACCCACTACCTTGCCGAGCATTTCCATGACGTCATGGGCGACATCCTCATCCATGACCCGAACACCATCTGGTGCCACATCACGCTTGATCACGGAGGCTGGTCTAAGCAAACCACCAGCGCCAAGTACTGAATAAGCCTGCGCTAGCTGTAATGGCGTAACTGTTAAGCCATAACCAAAGGACAGGGTAGCCACTTCAATGTCACTCCAGCGGTCTTTAAAGGGCAGAAACCCAGCCCTCTCTCCAGGAAAGCCTGTTCCCGGACTCTGCCCGATACCCACACGGCGCAGCAGATCTACAACCTTATCGACACCGATATCCAATGCCATCTTGGTCACGCCAATATTGCTGGACTTCTTCAAAACCGTTTCGACATCAATGGTTCCAAAGCCTCTGACATCCTTAACTGCATTTTGTCCAACACGCAGGTAGCCAACGCCGGTTTCAATCCGGGTATAGCGATCATATTTGCGGGTCTCCATGGCTGCCGCCACAGTAAAGGGCTTGAGGGTAGAACCCGGCTCCACCAGATCAGTCATCACCCGGTTTCTCATGCGGTAAGGCTGAAGCCCGATGCGATTATTCGGGTTGTAGGACGGCTGATTGACCATAGCCAGAATCTCTCCGGTCTGGACATCCATCATCACCAGCGAGCCCGCTGTGGCTTTGGCTTTTTCTACGGCACTCTTCAGCTCACGATAAGCCATATACTGGAGTCTGGAATCAATACTCAGCATCAATTCCTTGCCAGGTTGAGCGCCTTCCACGAGCTCGACCTCCCTGGCAAGGCGCCCCCGACGATCTTTCAGCAGCCTGCGGGTTCCCTCGGAGCCAGTTAGCCAATGGTCATATCCCAGTTCAAGCCCTTCCTGACCTTTGTCATCAATCCCCGTAATACCCACCAAATGCGCCGTCACTTCGCCCATAGGGTAGTAGCGTCGCTGCTCGTCAAGAACATGCACACCCGGCACTTTCAGAGCTTCGATTTTCCCAGCCTGCTCAGGTGTCATCTGGCGCTTTAGATAAATAAACTCTTTCGCAGCGTTCTTTTTTACTCTGTTTGCCAGCCAACCTTTGTCAACCTGCAGAGCTGCTGCCAGTTTATTCCAGTCTTCTGGCACCTTAATCAGGTCCTGAGGGTCAGCCCAGACGGTCATAACAGGGGCACTTACCGCTAAAATCTTACCGTTCCGATCAAATATGACGCCCCGGTGAGCAGGTATAGACTCATGACGAACAGACCGTTTGTCACCTTCGTTCTGAAGAAAATGACGATTTAAAACCTGAAGATCTACGAGACGGTAACAAATCACCAGGCCAGCCACGACAAACAACAGTTGCAGAAGCTTGATTCTCCAACGATAAGGCATAGCCTTTTCCTCACCAGCCTGTTTTTTTCTGCTGGCACTGGCTGGCCTTGTTGCAGTTTTCACGGTACCACCATTTTTATACGTCCAGCGTTTGGCACTTCCATATCCAATTCATCCCTTGCAATTTTTTCCACTCGCCCCGGACTGGTCAGGGAACTGTGCTCCAGAAGTAACTTCCCCCATTCGACCTGAGCTTTGTTTTTCTGCTCAAACTCCTGCTGAAGCTCATTATGAAGCCGCCTGTTTTCATGCTCGACGAAGCTCACAGCAACGCCTGACACAAGAACACAGGTCAACAGCAATGCATTGACTAAATTGGATTTCTGAAACAACACCAGCAGCAGTTTGCTATCCATTTTTTCAGCCTTCTCAGATTAGCTTCTCAGCAATTCGCATGACGGCACTCCTCGCTCTTGGATTAGCTTTAACCTCATGTTCACCCGGCTTGATCGCTTTACCGATAGGCCGCATTCTCTTATTCAGCTGATCTTCCCTTACCGGCATCCAGCGCGGCAGCTCATCACCCTTGGCCTGTTTTCTGATAAACCTTTTGGCAATTCTGTCTTCCAGCGAGTGGAAGCTGATGACTACCAGACGTCCACCTGGCTTGAGTACTTCCAATGCGATATTGAGACAATCCACCAGATCGTCCAGTTCGCGATTGATATAGATGCGAATGGCCTGAAACGCACGGGTTGCCGGGTGCTTGTTCTTCTCTCTGGAAGGGCTGGCAGAGGCAATAATTCCCGCAAGGCGTTTTGTGGTCGTAATAGGCTCTTCTTCCCTTTCCCTGATAATGGCCCGGGCAATTCTGCGCGAAAAACGATCTTCGCCGAGCTCCCAGATCACCTTACTGATTTCCTTTTCTTCAGCACGATTAATCCACTCGGCCGCACTTTCCCCCTGCGTGGTATTCATCCGCATATCCAGCGGACCATCCTGCATGAAGCTGAAACCCCGCTCAGCGTTGTCCAACTGAGGCGAAGAAACACCCAGATCCAGCAGAACGCCTTCCACTTCCTGACCATCAAGAACCTCTTCCAGTTCAGCAAAAGAACCGTGATAAATGGAAAAACGGCTATCCATTTCAGCCAGTTCACGAGCTACAGCTACCGCCCCCGGATCCTTATCGATACCTATCAGCCTGCCTCTGCCGGACAGTTTCTTCAGAACTGCACGACTGTGTCCACCACGACCAAATGTTCCATCGACATAGAGCCCGTCAGGATCTGTAACCAAAGCCTCAACCGCTTCCTCTAACAGCACAGTAATGTGCTGGTCTGATTGCTCTTGCAATGTCATCTATCATGTCCGGGCGCATACCCATTAGAGGGACAAAGACTGGAGCTCAGCAGGCACTTCAGCGGATTCACTGGCTTCCTGAAGATAATCATCTCGTCGCTGGTTCCAGCAAGCTTCATCCCACAGTTCAAATTTTTTGCCCTGCCCCAGAAGAATGCAGCGTTTATCCATGCCTGCATAATCCCTGAGCAAGGGAGGTACCAAAACTCGGCCACTGCCATCCATATCAATGTCGGTGGCGTGTCCGATAAGAAGTCTTTGTATTCGGCGTGTCATCGGGTGAAAACTGGGCAGGGCTTCAATCTTTGCCTGAATGGCCTCCCACTCATCCTGTGGATAAATCAATAGACAAGGCTCATCAGTATCGATAGTTGCCACCAAACGGCCTTCACAACGATCTTTCAACACCTGCCGATAACGGGTAGGTATTGCAAGACGCCCTTTGGCATCGAGATTGATGGCATTAACCCCACGAAACAAACCGATTCCCTCAAGTCAATTCAGACAGGATGGCAGGCCGCAATCCGAAGAGAAAAAGTGTTCACTGGCACCCCACTCTCCCACATCATGCTAACTAAACTCCACTTTTATCCACTTTACTCCACTGAAGCACACTATAGAAACCTCAAAAACCCACGTCAAGGTCAGAATCTGTCTGAAGAGTCAAATAATTGACCCCGCCAGAGACCAGACACCCAGCGCTTTGCATTAAAAAAGTGCATAAAAATGAGCAGCTTGGAGGGAAGAGCTATTTAAGCCCATGAAGCATGAGAACTGCCTGAAAAAAATTGTAAAAGTTTCAGATAATTGAATATCTTGATCAACACATCCCATTCATTGCTGAACGGCCAGTCAAATTCACTGAGACCGATTCCGTTTCAATTCGGGAACAGATAGCGGAAGAAAAAGAAAGTCTCGAGTTGGCCTGTAAGCCGGGTTCTGTCCAACCTGTAAACAGGTCTGGGCAATCATTCATCTGGGATACCTGTCACCAGGCACCTCAAGCAACCTACCCGAATCCAGTGCGGGTCACACCTCCAGGATTCCTATTTGGTCTTGCTCCAGGCGGGGTTTACCATGCCGTGAACTGTTACCAGTCACGCGGTGCGCTCTTACCGCACCCTTTCACCCTTACCGGTCACCGGATGGTGACTTAGGCGGTCTGCTCTCTGCTGCACTTTCCGTAGGCTTTCGCCCCCCAGGCGTTACCTGGCGCCGCACCCTTTGGAGCCCGGACTTTCCTCCACCAGATACTGAAACAGGATCTGACAGCGACTGCCCGGCCAACTCGAAGCGGCGAATACTACCGAATGATTTCCTTCACTGCAATTCGTTCATTTCCCATAATTAAGAGCCGAATCTATTACAACTTATTTCATCGTAAGCGATAGCTCATAGAGCTGCTTCTTGCGATACCCGGAAACATCGGCGATCACAGCAGCCGCTTTCTTGGCGGGTAACTCTTGCAGTAACCGTTGCAGCAATTTAACGGTTTCAGGATCAACGGCTTCTTCCTTGCGCTCTTCTGCACCCTCCACCAAAACCACAAATTCGCCACGACACTGATTGGAGTCCTCCTGCAGTATTTTCTCCACTGCTTCAACCTTGCCCGCAAGGACCGTTTCAAATGTTTTCGTCATCTCCCTGGCCAACACGATATAGCGATCTCCACCCAACACCTCCTTAAAGTCCGCAAGACTATCCAAAATTCGATGTGTGGATTCATACACAGCCCAGGTATTCATCATCGAGCCCAGCGCTTCAAGCCTTTTCTTCCTACCAGATGACTTGGCTGGCAGAAAGCCTTCAAAATAGAACCTGTCCGTTGGCAAGCCACTGACCGACAGAGCCGCTACGAGCGCACAGGCACCCGGAACCGGTGCTACTTTGATACCCTGCTCCCTGACCATTCGCACCAGCACAAAGCCCGGGTCTGATATCAGGGGCGTCCCGGCATCACTGATCAATGCCACAGAATCGCCCTGCCGTAATCGAGCCAGTAACACCTCTGCCTGATGCCTTTCATTATGCTCATGACAGGGAATCATGGGGGTCTCGACCCCAAAGTGATTGAGCAACTTACGACTATGCCTGGTGTCTTCTGCTGCAATCACTGACACCTGCTTCAGCACCTCAATGGCTCTCGGTGCCATATCATCAAGATTTCCAATGGGGGTCGAAACAACAAAAAGGGTACTTTCAGACATATCCTGCCAGCCAGTCGATCAACTATGAGGGTCGTTCATAGTCAGGGAGATTAAGAGACAAAAAACCATAAGTTTACTCTTTTCAGAGAGCCGTTGACAGAATCCTTAACAACCTGACCTCCCATCCTATCCTCATCAGGCTGACGCACAGACCATGTTAGGGTAAAATAGATGAATCAAAAACAGTTCGGTCGTTGACTCCGATTTTATGAGCCAGAACCTTTCCAAACGCACTCTGATGACTACACTGCTGATTGGCGCGGTGTTGACAGGATGCTCATTACAACCCAGCAAAGTCGCTGAACTTACTTCACCCTCGCAGGAAATGGCCCGGGAAGGAGCCGATCAACTGCTGGAGCGAGCCAAACGCAGCTCATTTCCAGAAAGCGCCAGACTCAAAATTCAGGCTGCCAGGCAATTAACCGATGACCAGTTAGCCAGAGCACGAACCATTCTGGACAGCCTGAATTATGGAGAGTTACCTGAAACTCTCAGAGCCGAAATGGCCGTGGCAAGAGCCCGCATTGCTGAGCGGGCAGGACAGAACCGGGAAATTTTCCTCTGGCTGGACAGAGCAGCAGTTATCAACAGCAGCAACACTCAGCTCCTGGATCAAAGTCACATTCTCAAAGCACGGGCGTATAACCGCTTCAGAGAATTCGTTGCAGCCCTGGACGAATGGAGCATGCTGTCTAATATCAGTGAGCTTGACCAACAACCCGAAAACCGCGATGCCTTTTGGGAAACACTGCTTAATGCACCTGAAGAGCGCCTGATTATTCTGAACAGTCAGACCAACAGTAAAGTCATGAAAGGCTGGCTGCAACTCGCTCTGGTTTATCGCTCTGACAAATCACTGAACCAGCAACTGGCCGATTTGAGCAACTGGCGATCTCACTGGCCGGATCACCCTGCAAAGGTCTACCTACCGAAAGACATCAGTGCGCTTCAGATAGCCGGCACTGAGCAACCCGACAAAATCGCCCTTCTTCTTCCTGTCAGCGGCCCACTGGCCTCTGCGGGCAGAGCGATTCGAGATGGCTTTCTCGCCGCTTATCATCAGAATCTTTCTGATGAGACCCTACCTGAAGTGTCCATAATGGATACTCATAACAAAAATGTTGTCGAGCTGGCCAACGAAGCTAAAAACGAAGGCGCCAAATTGATCATCGGCCCTCTGAACAAGACTAACGTCAGCCTGTTAAAAGAAAAGACCCCCGGAGACATTACCATTCTTGCCCTGAACAGCCTCGAAGACAGTGGCAGCCACTTTACACAAAAAGGCAGTTTCTTTGAATACGGTCTATCCATCGAAGATGAAGGCAGGGCTGTAGCCCGTCGAGGCATTCTGGATGGACACCGCCGTGTACTGATACTTCGCCCGGAAACTTCATGGGGTGACAGAGCCACGAACAGCTTTATGGCGGAATGGACAAAGCACGGTGGAGAGGTGGCCGGCATCACAAAATTCAACAGCAAAACCGAGTTCAGCCAACTGGCTGGCCGGGCCTTGCTGGTTGAAGAAAGTCAGAAACGCGCCAAAGAGCTGAGCAGTGTTCTGGGAGAGAAACTCGGCTTTACGCCTCGCAGAAGGCACGATATCGACATGATTTATATGCCTTCCAACCCCCAGGAAGCCCGCCAGCTCAAACCCGCGCTCTCTTACCAGTTTGCTGGTAAACTGCCCGTTTATGCCACTTCCAGCGCATACTCTGGCAGGGTCGACCCCAGCAGAGATCAGGATCTGAACAACCTCAGAATTCCCGTAATGAACTGGTACCTGCCTGGTCAAAAAAGCAGTCTTGAATCCAATATTCGAGCCACCTGGAGCAGCTCAAGAGGCCAGTATGGCAGTCTTTACGCCATGGGAGCCGACGCATTTAAGCTGTATCCTCGCCTGCAACAGCTCGCCAGCCTGCCCGGCAGTCGCCTGGAAGGACTGACAGGCCAGCTCAGCATCAACAGTAGGCATCACGTGGAGAGGGAGCTTTCCTGGCAGATCTTCCGAGATGGTCGACTGAAACCATTACCTAATCCGGTTCAAAAAAAAACTGATGTTCTGGCAATTAAAGCTTCGCAATAACCCGGGGCTTTCTGCTGAAAACCGGGCTTTGGAATACCTTAAAGCCCGGGGTATGAAGCTGGTCAATAGAAACTATGCCTGCAAAGCAGGAGAAGTAGATCTGATCATGCTCGACAAGGAAACCCTGGTTTTTGTAGAAGTCCGTTTCAGATCACAATCACAACTCGGTTCAGCTGCCGAGTCTATTACTACCCGCAAGCAAAATAAAATCAGAAAAGCCGCCAACCATTTTCTGGCACTCCACTCGAAGCATCAGCACAGGCTTTGCCGCTTCGATGCTTTTTTGCTCAAAAATGCATCTCCTTATGACGACGCAAACTCCGAAAAGAATATAGAATGGATTAAGGGTATTTTTTAAACTAAACAGCAAAAACATATAAACATGAGCCAATCTCTCTTGCTGTTGTCTTGCTGATGTAAGCGAGCAACAAAAAGGAGTAATGAAAAAGAAATCACGGTAAACTAATTGCTCTGTTAAAACACCCATAAACTCATGAGGCTCTCGCGATTATCAAATGCCTTTAGCGAAAGAAAATACCTGCTTCGAAACCTGCGGCGTCGAACCACTCGGGATTTTGAGACATGCATGAGCGCATTACACAACATTTTTCAGACAGCATTGACGCCAAAATTCGTGCTGCCGACACCCTGCCCCCCCTGATCGCCCAGGCATCCGAGCTTATGGTGCAATCCCTTCTGAATGAAGGAAAGATCCTGGCCTGTGGAAACGGCGGCTCCGCAGGAGATGCCCAGCAATTTGTTTCCGATTTGCTCAACCGTTATGAACGAGAAAGACCTGCATTGCCAGCTATGTCTTTGTGTGCCGATAGTCTGACATTAAGCTCAATTGCTAATGACACCAGCTTTCACGAAGTCTTCTCAAAACAAATTCGGGCACTGGGACAACAGGGCGACATTCTTTTGGCGATTTCGACATCAGGCAATTGCCCCAATATTGTCCAAGCCATCCAGGCCGCTCATGATCGGGATATGCAGGTCATTGCCCTGACCGGTAAAAGCGGTGGCGATATGGTGAGACTGCTGCACCCTGAAGACATTGAAATAAGGGTTCCGGACAATAGTTCTCCACGCATTCGGGAAGTTCACACACTGGTCATTCATTGCCTCTGCGACCTGATCGATGAATTCCTGTTTTCCGGAGAGTAAGCCAATATACACAACAAAAAACATTTTTCACTTTAAAACAACAGACCCCGTTTAATTCATCATCGACAGGAGATAACAAGGTGAAGCGTTTATACGCCCTGATTTTAACCAGCTCAGTCATACTGCTGGGGGGTTGTTCGACCATTTTAAGCAGCGTCAATGAAGACCCCATCCGTATGGACCCCACAGAGCGATCATGGGGCAATTTGATAGACGACCAAACCATTGAAACCATTGCAGCCGTCAACATTAAGAAAGCCGACGAGCGCTTTAAAAACAGTCGCATTAAAGTCGTCAGCTTTAATGGCACCGTGCTTTTAATCGGACAGGTGCCCAGCAACGAGCTTAAACACCTGGCAGAAGAGACTGCCAAAAATGTCAGCGAAGTTGACAAGGTCTACAACGAACTTACTTTAGGCATTAACGCCAGCCTGCTCGAACAGAGTAACGACTCCTGGCTAACGACGAAGGTGAAGACCAATCTGATCAAGAGCGAAGACGTTTCTGCAGACCGCATCAAGATCAATACAGAAAAAGGTACTGTCTACCTGATGGGGCTGACAACACCCAGACAAGCACAGGCTGCAGTGGACATTACCAGGAACACTGGTGGCGTTCAGAAAATAGTCAAAGTCTTCGAATACATTCAGTAGCCCAAACAACTATGCTGGCGCAGCCATATTCAACAGGTCTTGTCCGCTTGTGCCAGCTTTTCTCACCCCTTGTCAAAACCTATCCATTCAACAAGCTAAGTAAAAATAGCACCAGAGGAAAGCCTTGCACTTTCCTCTCTCTTCCGAAATACCCATACCTTGTTTCACTGGCCTCAATGCGACTCAGCATTTCATATTCGGAGAATCTGTCTTCTTTCATACGGGGAGCACCTTTCGTCGTGATTAAGCAACCAAGCCACCATTTTTGAGTTTAATAATGTGAGAGGGGTGGATCATTTCTCCGCCAGTCATGTGCTTATTTTCAGGTAACAGAAATAAAATCGAAGAGAGGGAGAGCGCCACGAGCACTCTCTGAATGAAACTTACATGCCGTTTCGGAAAGTCTGGTGATCAATAACACCGCTTTCACGCACAGTTTTTAATCCAAGTGCATACTCTTTCAGGACGACCAGGCTGTAATCCATACGCTTTTGCATATGTTGATCAGCCTCTGCATCTTCACCCGTCATGACAGAAGTGACATTCCGCACAATAAGGTGATCAGGAATGTAGCACAGACGGCAATTCTTATAACTGCTTGAACGCAGCTCCACAACAGGGTAAGAACCGCCCTGCCCGGAAGACACCGCTGTAATCAAACCTGGCTTATGCCCTAATTGCTCTGCCCCGAAGATCAGGAAAAAGTTTTTCAGACCTGAAGGAACCATACCATTCCACTCCGGTGTCACCACTACAATCGCATCACTAGCAGCCTGTCGGACTTAAGCGACCGTAGCAAGGATTGCAAGAAATTGAGGATAAAAATTTCTGCTTCTGAGGAGAAT
>NZ_JAHHPN010000079.1:0-1363 GCF_024606325.1 Endozoicomonas sp. ONNA1 | reverse complement strand
GCTTTGATGTAAAGCTGAATAGCGCGAATCGCATCATCGTTACCTGGGATAACGTAGTCAACACCTTCAGGACTGGAGATGGTGTCAACGATACCAATGACAGGGATACCCAATTTATTGGCTTCCTGAATAGCGATGCGCTCGTGCTCAACATCGATAACAAACAGCGCGTCTGGCAGACCACCCATTTCCTTGATACCACCCAGAGACCGATCCAGCTTTTCCAGATCGCGACGGCGCATCAGGGCTTCTTTCTTGGTCAGTTTTTCGAAAGTACCGTCTTCAGCCTGGGCTTCCAGATCACGCAGACGACGGACCGACTGACGAATGGTCTTATAGTTGGTCAGCATACCACCCAACCAGCGATGCGCCACAAAAGGCATACCGCAACGAGCAGCTTCTTCACGGATGATTTTACCGGCAGCGCGCTTGGTACCAACAAAAAGAATCTTGTTCTTACCTTCGGCGAGCTTGCGAATGAAGCTCATCGCTTCATTGAAGGCAGGCATGGTGTGCTCAAGGTTAATGATATGAATCTTGTTGCGAGCACCAAAGATGAATTTGTTCATCTTTGGGTTCCAGAAACGAGTCTGGTGACCAAAATGCACACCCGCCTTGAGCATGTCACGCATGGTGACTTGAGCCATGAGAAATCTCCTGTTACAGGGTTAGGCCTCCACACACCCCATGAGTTCGACCCAATGATCAGCTTTCGCTGATAGCCAGGGCACCCTGAATCATGTGTCGGTGTATGTGAGTTCTGGTTACAAAATAAATAAAAACCTCGCAGTCAGGCAACCCTGAACACGAGGACGCAGTTTTATACCACAATCGAATGTTGATTCATAGCCAGAAGACTTCTTAGAAGGAAGATTCATCAACTCCATGGAAACCGGTTCTACTATACGATAGCCAACTCTCCCTTCTTTTCTGTTAGAATTCCAGCAAGTGAATCCGTAAAGCCCCGGGAAAGCTGCTTAAGTAAACCGCCATGAGCGAAAAACGACCCTATTATTCTGTCGTCATAAGGTCACTCGCTGCAAAGCACTCTCGGTATTTCCCGCGCCCTACAAAGAACATTTGAAATGAAAGTTACGATCAAAACCTCTGAAGATATTGAAAAAATGCGCGTCGCCGGCAAGCTTGCTGCTGATGTACTGGAGATGATCACTCCCCATGTGAAACCCGGCATTACTACTGGTGAACTTGATCGTATCTGTCACGACTACATCGTTAATGAACAGCAGGCTATCCCGGCACCCTTGAACTATGGTGCAGCTCCCGGCCGCCCCGGCTTTCCAAAATCGATTTGCACCTCCCTTAACCACGTTGTCTGTCACGGCATCCCCAACGACAAGAAAAC
>NZ_JAHHPN010000970.1:0-1784 GCF_024606325.1 Endozoicomonas sp. ONNA1 | reverse complement strand
TCCAGGCACCTTTTTTCCACGCTTCTCCAGAGGTCAGACCGGTATCGCATTGATAAACATACTGCCCAAAACCATTAAAGTCTGCTTCTGCAGAAAAGATGATGCCCTTTTTCATACTGATCATATGATGATGCGCATAGCGTTTTTTCTTATCTTCAGAGGCTGGCAGTAAATCAGAATGATCCTGAAAGTCATGGGTGACTCTGAATGTTTTGGGATAACCGTCTTCAAGCAAAGGAGGTTCCTTACCATCCAGTACTTTTGAGCTCACCGCTTTTCCCCAGGCACCAATATAAGCCATGCTTACCGGCTCTACAGGGTATCGAACAACGACCAACTGGTGATGCTTGCCCCTGAGCACCATTGACCGGGTATAAGGATCAACATTGAGGCCACTGAAGTCTCCCCTTAAAGAGGAGTTCTCGCCAACTACGTGTATTGCTAATAAATCGCTCGTCGTATAGCGGGTTTCACCAAACTGCACCAGACCATCCCCTTTCGCATTGATCGGTTCATCCTTTATATCAACCCAATGGCTGGCAGGTTCTCCACCCTCGAGGGCGAGACTTTGCAGGATAGCCCTGGAGTAATAACTCTGCGGTTTCTTCAGATTTCTTTGCATGACACCCAGGACATGGAAAGTTCCTTCTTTATCCTGATAAATATCTAAACCGGTCACGGGCTTGGAGTGATCAACCCCCTCTCGGCTATCCCCCATTGGAAGATAGCTTCCCCATCTCGAATTTACCCAAGCCGAAACCGTCACCAGTTGCTCCTTATCGATGTCGATGATAAAAAGATTTCCGTGCTGGGCGGCAAACAACCAGTTTTTTTTATAGCGCCGATTAAATTCGGCACTGTGGGCCAGATAAACAGGCGAGTTGGCATGAGGTAAGAGGTAACCAAGATTAGGTGATGGTGAAACTATCATGAAATCGAATTTTCCATGAGTCCCAATAAACACCCGACCGTTAGAACAACCAAAGGCAAACTGGTTGTTACCCAGAGGCTTATGAAATGTACTCAAACTGTGATGATGCGCCAAGGTTATGTTGGTCAGGGGAATATTGGTAAATTCATTCATCACACAGCCGGGAAGGTAATCATTAAAAACCGTTTTCCAGGCTTTGCTGCCTGCCGTGCTTTCAATAACAACGGCGTTGCCATCTCTATTGACAGCTCCGAGCTGAAATACCACGGTTTCCTCAGCATGTGAATTCAACGAGGATACCAGCGTGACAGACGACAAAATCAGGGCTTTAAGTGTCCGGATCATACAAACCTCCCTATCAGGGTAATAGTGTAACTACGAGTAAATGGCCTCTGAGTGTTTTGACTCAGTAAATTGCCAAGGGTTCAATGAAACGGACAAGTTTAGACAAACGGGCTTAGTACGCCACAGAGTGGAAAAGGCAAGAAAGGCAGGTCAGGCCGACCGGGCACAGACCGTCATTTTGAAGGCATCATCTTCTTGCCTGACAACTCGGTAGCCAGCAGTTCATGTTCATAGGTGACGGGATGTGGACGCCCCTGCCCTTTTCGGAGCTAGTCCTGTTAGAGTTCATCTCTTGGTCTAGGATGATTGGGATTAATAACGCTCGTTTTTTCCTCCACCTGAGCTATGAAGGGATGGATTTCGTCCATTACCCGGGTCGTGAAAGAATGATAGTAGTTTAATCCCGTTAATCGATAGTTCAGCCCCTCCAGCTTGTCGGGTCGGGTGAATCTGGCAGAAGCTTTTTCCCAATTGCATTGCCTGGGCTCTATCCAGGCACCTTTTTTCC
>NZ_JAHHPN010000969.1:0-1755 GCF_024606325.1 Endozoicomonas sp. ONNA1 | reverse complement strand
GACTTTCGAAGATCAGGCTGTATTGGGAAAGATGGCGCTGGTGGCCAGTCAGATTGCCAAAGATGAAGGCTTTGCTGAAGACGGTTACAGAACGGTGATGAACTGCAATAGTCATGGCTGTCAGTCGGTTTATCACATCCATCTTCACCTGATTGGTGGACGACAGATGAGCTGGCCTCCAGGCTGATGAGCCTTGCCTGAAACTCTGGCCGTGGGAAAACGCTGCTTTTGAAGTCCGGATCTTCCCGCTAAAGCGTGAGTTCAGGCTTCAAGCTTCTATAATCTCATAGCTGTGGGTGATTTCGACACCACCCTTGCCGAGCATCATGGCGACAGAGCAATACTTGTCTGCAGACAGTTCTATCGCACGCTGCACATGGGACTCTTTTATTGCTGTGCCCTTCACCACAAAGTTCAGATGAATTTTGGTGAAGACAGCGGGTACAGCATCGGCACGCTCAGCTTGAATAACAACGTGGCAGTCAATGACCTTCTGGCGAGCTTTTTCCAAAATACCGATCACATCAACGGATGAGCAGCCGCCCAGCCCCATCAGAATAAGCTCCATCGGGCTGGGTGCGGATTTAACACTTCTATCTGCGTCCATGACAACAGAGTTATTACTGTCACTCAGTCCCAGAAAGCGTTCCTGATCGACCCATTTGACTTGTGCTTTCATTACAGCGTGTTTCCTTTCTTTAAGATGGCTCTCAGCATTAAACCCACAAGCTTCGGAAATCAGGAGCCTGTCATGGGTGTTTGTTATGTGAGCAGCCAGACAAATATCCCCATCGTCTTTTATCAGAATCCAACGGGTATCAAGTGACTATCTTACCTCAGTAGAGAGAGGTCAGGCTAACCGGGATTATTTTATGATGGTCATTTTCTGTGAGTACTACCCATTAGGGCTTGGGCTCATCGGAGTAGTGATACTGAGCGATCGGAGGCGATGTAATAACAGTGAGGAATGTTAATGAGCTTTTTTGGAACAAAAAAGTAAAAAACCAGTTTTTTCAGGCTGTGTATTAAGTAAACCCGAATAAGCATGGCTATATTGCTGTTTTAGTGTCTTATTTCTCCTGGAGTTGACAATCATGTTCAGTAAACTCAGTGGGTTATCGGGTGTAGTGGTCGTGACAGTCTTGCTATCTGCTTGTACCTCCTCCAATGAAAGCTTTACGGTCAAGGTGAATCAGGTTTCTCCTTCCGGGGTGGGCGCTGACCTGGGAACTGTCACTGTTACGCCAGCTCCAGATGGGGGAGTGGAATTTACGCCCAATCTTCATGACCTGCCACCAGGAGAACATGCTTTTCGTGTCCATGAAAACCCCAGCTGCGAAGCCGGCTCGAAAAATGACATGATGATGGCGGCACATGCAGCCGGGGCAGCTCTTGATAGTTTGCCCGGACTTACTGTAGACGACAAAGGTTTTGCTACAAATTCTGTGGTAGCCAGGAATTTGAAGCTGACTGATCTGGAAGGGCGCTCGCTGGTTATCGATTCTGACGTCGATACCAGTAGCGACAACCCTCCGTTAAAGGGGGGTGGTACAAGAGTTGCCTGCGGGATTATCAAGTAGCGAATAAGGTTGGCTGCTGAGCATGGAGGAGGCACTTCTATCCGTGGTAAAGAAGTGCCTTCTTTCGGGATTTCGCCTTAACTGAAGGTCTGATGTTCCGCGAAAAGAGTACATTGGTCATGGCTAGCAGCCTGTCGGACTTAAGGCTGTCCTACTGCGGTTGCAATAAATTGGT
>NZ_JAHHPN010000968.1:0-1160 GCF_024606325.1 Endozoicomonas sp. ONNA1 | reverse complement strand
ATGTTTGTCCATCAATGACCACAGTCGGGCATTAGCCATATCAGCGTCAAAATAGTTGGAATGCTGGCAAAGGATCTCTTCATCAGCATCGGGCTTTATATTTCTCAGTCTTATAAGTCGTTCTTCAGCTTTCGGGAACCACCCAAGTGCCTGTTCACAGAGGCTCAGGGTCAGGTCAAGGTGGTGAATTTTGGAAGCCCTGAGTGCAGTCAAGTGGCCTTTCAACCTGAGTTCTTCCAGACGAGTGCAGGCTTTTATCTGTTTTTCCCGGTTTTGCTCTTTAAGCGACCTTGCCAGCCCTATGACCGAGTTTTGGTAGTCGGATTGGCTCAATTCGTCCGGGCATTCTTCCAGGATGGCCAGGAATTGTTTTTCTGCATCGGTGAAATGTTGCTTTTTCAATGCTTTGAAAGCTTGGTCGACTTTTTGTTTAGCCGCCACAGTCGATTGCTTATTCGTTGACGGGTGCGGCCTTTGAGAAAAAGAGGCTCTGTGCGCACTGGTTTGCCGATGGCGAAGAGTTTGGGGCATTGCTGAAGACCTGGCCGAAGACCGATCGTCCCAAGAATCACGAGGAACAAAGAGTGGCGCATTCGGGTCTAATTTCGATGCAGGCTTTCTGTCTTTATCAGTGTCCTGATGGGATTCAGGCAAGCGATGTTGTGACGGTTGCGATGCAGAACCGTAGGCTGGTGGTAATCCGTAACTCATGGCAATGTAACCTCCCTTTATGCTCATAAGACAGCAAACGGGTATAGAAGTTCATGGCAGCGTCTTAATCCCGGAATTAAATAAAACGGTGAGTGGCAGGCAGGTTTATGTTCGCCGTGCCAGATTCTGCACCTTTTGAAGAGCTATCGCTTCGGTGATTCGCCAGGCATCGTCAGCTCTAAACTTTTCTACCCTGCCGGGGTCAAGGGTTTTGGCTTTTTTGAACCATTCACTCCACACGTCTTCGCTGTAACGCATCATTCTGAGGCAGTGCGCTTTTTGCGAACAGGCACTTGCACTCAAGGGGTTTTTCTCCAATGCGGATTCCACATGCTCAAGTGCCTTTTTAAGGTTATCTTGTCCTGACCCAGGGTCACCCTCTGCTATCAGTCGGGTAGCCAGCCTGAAATAATGGATCGAGGTTAACAGCAGTGTATTGGCACTTTCCT
>NZ_JAHHPN010000967.1:0-5827 GCF_024606325.1 Endozoicomonas sp. ONNA1 | reverse complement strand
CGAAGGCGTAGATATCGGTCAGTATATTTGCCTGTTTCGGCGTGTACTGGAAGGGGCCACCCTCATTTTCGACGGCTTTCTCTGCGGCTTTCAGGACTTCCTTTAATTGCTCTATTTCCGCTGTCCTGAATTCTATTTGTCTGTTTAGACGGTCCTGTTTCTGAGTCAGTTGCAGGATCTTACCGCCAGTACCATCAAGCCCGCCCATTTCTATCTGTTTATTTCTCAAGGCATCAACCCGGTCAGCGTAGCGGGCTGTAGGGGCTGGCTTAAGACCCACGTGATCTTCGATGGCTTTGAGCTTCGCTTCATGAGCCTTCAGGGCTTCTTGTGCTTCTGATGTAATTGCTTTTTTCTGTTCCAGAACTAAATCCAGCACTTCTCTACTGCGCTCAAGCTGGGTTTTAGCTTTCGGATTGATGTCTTTGGAATGGCCAATCGCCTGATTTTTAGTGTCTAAAGCTTCCCGGGCCTGCTTTTCTTCATCCTGTGCATTGGCCAATTCCGTTGCTCTAAAATCGTATTCATGCAGGAACTTCCTGACCTGAGCGTATTGTCTCCTTGTTTCAGGCAATTCGCCCAATGCTTGATCGACTTTATCCCGGCCATGAGAGGCTGTATATTCTCTAATGACTTTAATATGGTCTGCTTCTGACTGATTATCAGGGTCATTCTTAAAAGGGATTTTCAGTTCTTTGATGGTATCTCTCAGTTTCTGAACGGTCTCAACTCGCCTTACTGCATCGTCTTCTTTTTGTAAAAAACGTTCTATGTCGTCTAATAGGTCTTCAGGGGTGTGATTGTCATCCTGAGTCAGGCCCAGCTCGGTGTGAATGTGTTTCATGACCTGATTGAGCGCTGTGATGACTTTATCTGTATCAGGGTGAACGTCATCAGGATGCGCGATTACCACTTGTTTACGATGAACAGCATCGAGTTTGCGACGAAGTTTCTCCAGTTCACTGTTAGCTTTTTCTGTGTCACTTTTGGCTTTGGCTACCTCACGATCAAGAACGTATCGTGGTTTAGGTCCCAGACAAGCCATTAGCCTGTCAAGCTCAGCATTAATGGCTGTGATACGCTCATTAAACTTAGGCCAACCCGCCATAAAAACTGCTTTATTCAGCTGTTGGAGTTTTTCTTTAATGAGATGGGTCTGATCATCTGCAGGGGCATCATCTCTATAGCCCTGAATGCCAAGCTGGTAGGCAATTTCATTATGTATTCCTCTTCTTTTACCTTCATCATCGCAGGGCTTGCTTACTGCATCATCCAATGCCTGAAATCTGGCTTTTAGAACAGCTTTCTGATTATTCAGGCTGGCATCTTTTACAATGTCTATTTTCAGATCATCGGCCAGTTTGGCAACGAAATTCTTGCCTCTTTCTTTAGCTGCAACGTGTTCATTCCTGTCGATGCCCAGCTCATCTTCTATAGCCTTAAGCAACCTTGTCTGTTGTGTTGTGGCTCGCAAATCCGAGTCCATGACATAAAGGCTAAGTCGCTCACTAAGTCTTCGAACCTTGGCTATGCTGTTCGCAGGTGTGAAGTCTTCTTCTCCCCAGAGGGCATTATGTATATCACTCAGTTTTTTTTCGGTAACTTCATCGTCGGCAAGTTTTGCAAGAATCCTGTCAAGTCGTTTTCCTTTGTCATCACTTTCATTGACATTGATCCCGAGTATTTCTTCTACGGCTCTCAGTACATCTTGCGCGTCTTCTTCTGCCCGCTCTCTGGCTTCGCTGATGTATGTCTGAATGTCCCTTGAAATAGCCTGACGACGATAGTACTCATCATCCTCGCTATTGAGTTCCCTCATTTCCAGAGCTTCTTCGACGGCACTCAGTTTATCAAGTACTTCAGGTTTGAATCTGGGGTGGCCTGGTGTTCTGATGTCTTGTAGTACATCTTCCAATTCCGAAAGCGTGGTTATCGGATGGCCTGATACTGAGATGTGTTCCAGTTCTTTTTCGAAATCTGCAAGTCTGTAGAGCCTGAGCTGACGATGTTCTATCAGTTCCTGGCGGTCTTCTAATGTGCTGTCTTCATTCAGTTCAAGGCCAAGAACCGTCGCCATAGCTTCCTGCCTGAGTTTGACGAACGTTTCTTCCTTGGCGGCGTGAGTATTCAGTGTCTGAATTCTCTGAATCAGACGTTTTTGCTGGGTCTCAATATCTTCATTGTCATCAAAGTTCTGAATGTTTAAATGTTTGGCAATGCTTGCAAATCGAGCTTTGGTTGCAGCTATTTTTTCAGCGCCTGTTTTGATGCTCTGTTGCCGAAGGTAATCCTGGTCGACCTGATCTATCTGCTGCCTTAAGTGCTGCCGAATGAGGTCTTGACGGTATGCCATTTGCTCTTCGTCACCCGGAACCAGACCCAGCTGAACTTCAAGGTTAGCCAGTCTATTTCGTATTACCCCTTCGATGAGTTCTGTTTGTTGTTGCAGGTGCTGTTGCAGGTGCTGTTCAATGGACTGAAAGCGAGCTTCCAGATCGTTTTCATTGTTGGGAAAGATGTTGTACTGGCCTTCAACGGCCGCCAGTTTTTCTATTACAGCTTTTTTCCGGGACTTTCCCGATCTTTTGATTTTATGAATGTTCTTTCTGATGAGTCTGGCTTGTTCTTCAAATGGCTCGGTCACAACCCAGTTGCTAATACCAAGCCCTTCTGCCAGTTGAACGTAGTAATCGGTTATGGTCTTTTCTATAGGATCACGAACTTCTCGTCTCAGCGCTGGAGTTCGATCAAGTTCCTGCTGAAGTTCCTGTAGCCAGTTTTTCTGTTTTTTCAGCTTTTGTAAATGCTGAAGATGTTGCTCTCCGAGCTGTTCAATGACAATCAGTCTATTCCAGATTGCCTCATCGGTTAATTTTTCCTTCTGTTGCAGATGCCGTTGAATGGACTGAAAGCGGGCATCCAGATCGTTTTCATTGTCTGGAGCAATACCGAGCTGAACTTCAATAGCGGCGAGGTTTGTTTTTACAGCTTCTTCCTCAGGCTGTTTTGTTGCGGCAACGGCTCTGAAGATTTCATTAAGTTTCCCTGTGATGCGTCTGGCTTGCTCTTTTTGTGGCTGGGTGTCATCCCAGTTAACAATACCAAGCTCTTTTGCAAATTGAGCGTTGTAATGATTACTGGCTTCTTTTCTGGCATCACGAACTTGTTGTTCCAGCTCTGGAATTCGTTTGACTTCCCGCTGAAGTTTCCGTTCCTGGTTTTTCAGATCTTCCAGTTTGACACGAACCTCTGCAAGCTCACCCTCAATGTTCTGATAGTGTCGTTGCGTTGTCAGTTGTTCCTCATCATTGGGGTTGGCTTTATCCATTTCGAGATGGTAAAGCTTTTTGAGCTGGGCGAGTCGTACTTCTTTCGTCTGTAGCTCCTTTTGTCTGCTTTCCCTCTCAAGTATTTGCCTGGTCATGTCGGCACCGCTTTTGCTGGCAAACTCTTCGTCGTAGTCAAAAGCATTGGCCGCCTCGCCGTTGACAATGGACATAAATTCTTTGAGAAAATGCTCGTTAGTCAGAAGATTTCTCAGTGCGGGTTTGAAGCCGAAATGTTTTGCGAGTTGAACCTGAATCCAGGGTGACGTGATAATCGACTCGGCAACTTTGATGTGTCTTATTGCAAGTTGAAATTCATCTGCCGCGTCCGGGGTGGCGCTACTCAATGCCTGCTGGAGAGATTCATAGTCTGCAAGCATCATCAGTTGATCTTCGTCAAGCTCAGCATTGGGATGAGCGGCCAGCTGATTGGCAAACTGATCCAACAGCTCCATCTGCCTGCTGCGAATGACGTACTGGTAGCTTTTGACCTTATATTTGTTAACTCGTGTTGCTGCTGCGGGGGTGCGGTTGTTAAGCCAGGCTTTTACCCAGAGTTTATAGAGGTTTTCTACGAAAGCGATGTCATGCGGATTCTGCTTCTGACCATGGAAAACAATAACCTCCCCCGGAGCTTCTGATACTTCCAGCTTTGGATAACCCGGAGGCACAGGGTAGACCTCTGTATCATCCTCGGCGTGTACAACATAGCCAACGGGTTTGCTGTATGCCAACAGGTCATTAAGAGCCTGCTGTTGTAAATCCTCTCCCAGGACATGAACCTGGATGTAAGCCGAGGCAGCGGCTGTCAGGAGAACCTCATCATTGACAAAGAGTGATTGACCCAGACTTTGCAGTTCAGGGGGCTGATCGCCCGCAGCGATAAGACGCATAAAGGTACGTCCATTCACCTCTACTTTTTCTACTTCAATGCTGGCAAGGGCAACATAGTGATCACTTCTGCCGAGGCTTCCTGCTCTGTCGTCGACACCTTCCAGCAAAAAAGCCAGTTGTAAGGGGGTGGCGATTTTCGTTGACGGTTCCAATGATGGGACGCAACCCAATTGAGCACGAACAGCCGCAATTGAATCCGGGTCGGTCATTCCGCCTCTGACTTCAATGTGCAGTGCCTTTTTGTCCAGATTATGGGTGAACCTGAAGACGCCTTCATCACCCACCTTCAGGACTTTGGTGTATTTCTGAGCAAGGTTATTCTTGCCTGTTTCAAACTGATCAACACTGTAAACACCACCATCAACACCAGAAAGAACTGCTGTAAAGCTCAGAGAAGGAGGGACATAGTCCGTATTTCTTTGAGACTGGTCAGGGTAAGAGGTGGTAAAAGAGTTGGGTATTGGCTGTTGGTCATCACCTAAAGTTGGCTGAACCATGACTTCACTCCGGATAAACTCCGCATGGCCGTCGCTCTGAATATCAATAGATTTTGTCTGAAGCCTGCGATCGGCCTGTGCCTGTGTACCCATCATGGAGGAGCTGATTGCAACGGCCACGGCAAGACTTAATGCATTGGGGCAAGCATTTGTCATTCTACTACCTCGGAGCTGAAAACTTTTATTACCGTGAAAAGTGATTTCCACACCAGGCGAAGAAGCGGCTGTCAATCGCTCATGGCTGTTAGTCGCGTTTTTTCAGGGAAGGAATACATTCATTCATACCTTCTCTCAGGTGGCTGATTGGTTGCCTGATCAGAAAGAAGCCAGTATGTATTCCTTTATACTGGCTTCTTTTGGATAGCTATGGTGGAATCGTCTACCGGTTTCTAATATCAGAGTTCGTTGTGGGTATTCATAATGTCACCCCAATCTTCATCAAAGTCGAACGACTCCGGATCAGCCTGTTTTGGTTGCACGGCTGCAGAGGGGGGCAGAGGCGCTGAAGCTGTTGTCGCTGAAGTTGAAGTGGGTAATGGTTGGGGTTCAATGTCCTCCCATATCTCGTCTTCCTCAAAGTCATCCACTTTTGCAGTTGGCGTTACTTCGGGCACTGTCAATGAAGTCGCCGTTGTGGATTTGGGGGCAGCCGTTACACCCGGGGTCGCCAAGGGTATCTGACTGGTCACGGATGCCTCACCAGCCGAAGAAGTTAGCGTTTTAGCAACAGGTGTCATCGCCACTTCCGGGGGGGTGGCAGTCGGAGTGGTGACTGCGAACTCAAGGTGAAACGTCATACTTGGAGTTATTATCGGTGTTTCATTGGTCACAGATTTGAAAATACCGGTTGTTGCCGATTCCGTGGTTGCTTCACTGACGTTTTCCCATTCATCCCAATCCAACTTCCCCCTCTTCTCATCAGTATCAAGCAGATCGCCTGAAGCTGAAGGTAAAAAGCTTGATTGAGGAGCATTTTTCTCATGATGGACAGGCACTTTCTTGTCACTGCCCTCCTGCCATTCGTAAAAGGCGCCTAAGGTGTAAGAGTAAGGAACACTTTCTGCGTGGGAGAATGACCATTTAGGCACATTTTCCCTGAAGTATCTCTCC
>NZ_JAHHPN010000966.1:0-1270 GCF_024606325.1 Endozoicomonas sp. ONNA1 | reverse complement strand
CAGGTGCTGCAGCGCAGGAGGCTGATCGCCACAGGCGATAAGACGCATGAAGGTGCGCCCGTTCACTATAACTTCGTCCACTTCAAGGGTGGCAAGGGGAACATAGTGATCAACTTCGCCAAGGCTTCCTTTTCTTTCATCAGCACCTTTTAGCATTGCGACCAGTTGTTCCGGGCTGGCGATTTTCGTTAACGGTTCTAACCGTTGGATGCCAGATGATTGACCACGAACAGCATCAATTGAATCCTGATGGGTCATGCCGTCTCTGACCTCAATCAACAGTTTGTTGTCTGCAAGGTAATGGGTGAACTTGAAGACCCCCTCATTACCTACCTTCAGGACTTTGGTGTATTTTTGAGCAACGCCATAGTCGTCTGTTTCAAACTGATCAACACTGGAAACACCACCACTGATGCCAGAGAGAACGTCCGTGAAGCCTTCAGAAGGAACCTCATAGCCCGCTCTGGCTTCAGCCTGATCAGGGTAGGTGGTGGTATAGGATTTGGGTATCGGTTGCTGGTCGTACCCTAAAGTTGGCTGAACCACAACCTCGCTCTGGGTAAACTCTGTATGTCCATTGCCCTGAATATCGATTGATTTTATCTGCAGCCTGCGATCAGCCAGTGCCTGTGCACCAATGGCGGAAGAGCTGATGGCAACCGCCACAGCAAGACTTAATGCACTGGGGCGAGCATGTGTCATTCTGCTACCTCGGAGCTGAGTACTTTTATTACCTTGAAAAGTGATTTCCGCACCAGGCGGGGAAGCGGCTGTCGATCGCTCATGGCAGTTTTGCCAGACTGTTGAGAAAATTTAGTTCACTATGGCAAATCCGTTAAGCTATTGAGCGAATTTAGTTGACAGTGGCAAGGTTCAATGCCAATAGAGTTGAGTTGTTTTTCAGGGCAGGAGTGCATTCATAGCTTCTAAAATGGCTTCTAACAGGGTTTTATCGATGGCATGATCCGAAAGAAACCTGTGTATATTCCTTTATACTGGTTTCTTTTGGGTGGCTATGAAGGGACCACTCACTGTTTTCTGATATCAAAGTTCGTCGTGGGTATTCTCATCTTTATCGGGATCGAACTTCTCAATCTCCTGGTTATTCAGTGCAGTTTTCACAGCTGTAGCCTCGGGCGCTGCGGTCCTTGTGGCTCGCCTGTTACGTCTCTGTTGCCATTCGTAGAAGGCACCCAGAGTGTAAGAGTAAGGAATACTTTCTGCGTGGGAGAATGACCATTTAGGCACATTGCCCCTGGAGTATCTCTCC
>NZ_JAHHPN010000965.1:0-11630 GCF_024606325.1 Endozoicomonas sp. ONNA1 | reverse complement strand
ATTTCCTCCGCAAGTGGTCCGCTGCCGACAAGAAAAAAGCCATAATTGATGAACTGACAGAACTGGGTGTTTTCTGGCAGGAGTTACAAGATAATGTCGGCGAGAAACTGGGAACAGAATTGGACCCGTTTGACTTGATCTGTCACATTGCATTTGACCGGCCAGCCCTCACTCGACGGGAGCGGGCCAATAATGTGAAGAAGCGAAACTATTTCAGCCAATACGAAGGGGTAGCTCGTCAGGTGCTGGAAACATTACTCGACAAATACGCCGATGTGGGCATCGAGCCAGTGGAAGATATGACTATTCTGACGGATCAGGCATTTAGCCAGATAGGTGCGCCCATAGAATTGGTAAAAGCGTTTGGTGGCAAGTCTCAGTACCAGAAGGCGTTTAAAGAACTGGAAGAGCAACTGTATTATTTGGATAGGTAGTACCTTGATGCAATGACAAATGTTAAACATCCATCGTTTAAAGCATTCCTTGATTCACTGCTTACCAGCGACGATATTGTCAGCAAACTACGATCCCAGCCTGCTGACAGCTTTTACCGTGAGTCAAAGTGGCATACTATTGCCGACTTACTACAGCATTGCCCTGACTTGCTGGAAGCCCTTAATGGCTACGCTTTCAAGGGGTGGGATAGCTCTATCGCCTTCACTGCCAACAATCTCAAAGCCTGTTATCTGATTGATGAAGACTTCATTAATGGAGGGCGGGCGTTCGTTTTGTTTAACCTGGTTGCAACAAGCTGGTTTCACCTGTCCGAAGTTAGCCATCAGGCCGTTTACTGGGAAATTTCTGAAGACCAATGAGTATCACGAGTACGATCAAATCCATTCAGGATCTTATGCGCCAGGACGTAGGGGTAGACGGTGATGCCCAGCGTATTGGACAGCTGGTCTGGTTGCTTTTTCTGAAAATCTTTGATGACCGGGAGCACGAGTGGGAGCTGTTCAAAGAACACTATGAATCGCCTATCCCAGAAGAATTGCGCTGGCGGAACTGGGCTGCAGACCCTGCAGGCATTACCGGTGACAAGCTTAAGAAGTTTATTGACAATGAGCTGTTTCCGGAATTACAAACCCTTCAACCAAAGGGTGATGATCAACGAGCCTTCGTGATTCGCAGTGTATTTGAAGATGCCTACAACTACATGAAGTCAGGCCAGCTGATCCGACAGGTCATTAATAAAATTCAGGAAAGCATCGACTTTAACAAGGCACAGGAACGTCACGCCTTTGGGGATATCTATGAACAAATTCTCAAAGACCTGCAAAGTGCCGGTAACGCAGGGGAATTCTACACCCCCCGAGCCGTTACCGAGTTTATGGTGAGCCAGATCGATCCAAAACTGAATGAAAAAGTCATGGACCCCGCTTGTGGAACTGGCGGCTTTTTGACCTGCACGATTGAGCATAAGCGTAAGCATTACGTTAAAGTGCCCGCCGATGAACAGACGCTACAGTGCAGCATATACGGTGTAGAGAAAAAGCCTCTTCCTCACCTGCTCGCTACCACCAATATGATACTGCACGGCATTGAAGTGCCCAGCCAGATACGTCACGACAACACCCTTTCCCGCCCATTAACTGACTGGAAAAAAGATGAACGGGTAGACGTGATTGTGGCCAATCCGCCTTTTGGGGGCACAGAAGAAGAAGGGATAGAAAAAAACTTCCCGGCCAATATCCGAACCAGAGAAACGGCTGATTTGTTCATGGCGTTATTTATTCGCCTGCTCAAAGAGAATGGTCGTGCTGCTGTGGTCTTGCCGGATGGCTTCCTGTTTGGCGAAGGCACCAAATCGAAGCTGAAAGAAAAGTTGCTGGAAGAGTGTAACCTGCACACCATTGTCCGTTTACCCAATGGTGTGTTTAATCCCTACACCGGCATTAAAACCAACCTGCTGTTTTTTACCAAGGGGCAACCAACAGAAACCATCTGGTTTTACCAACACCCTTATCCGGAAGGTTACAAGAACTACAGCAAAACCCGGCCCATGCGGGTGGAAGAGTTCAAAGCTGAGCAAGTATGGTGGGGCAACGAAGCGGATGGTTTTGCCAGCCGGGTACAGAATGAGTTTGCCTGGAAATTAGACTTCAAAACCATCAAAGCTGAAGCCGAAAAAAAAGCACAGCCACACAGAGATAAAGAAGCCGACTACAAGCAACAGGCCAACCGGCTGGAATCCAGCGTTAAGCAGCTAAAAGAAGATCTGAAAACCGTCTCTGTTGTCAGCAAAAAAGCAGCCCTGAACGAACAGATCAGGCAGCAAACCCAGGAAGCCAAAACACTTAAGGCAAAAGCCGACACGGAAAAGAAAGCTGCCGATGCCATCTACTGGCCAATCTACAACCTCGATATCGACAACCCTCATATCGGCGAACAAGTCAGTCATGACCCGGATGAGCTGTTGAGCCAGTACGCTGCACAGCAGAAGGAAATGGCAGAAACCCGCCGTCAGCTGAAAGAAATTTTGGCACAAGCCCTGTCTGGTAACACTGAGAAGGGAGTCGAATGATGTTAAACGCCGTTAGCGAAAACTTTGACCTCTGGGGCAGTGCTCACACAACCAAAAGTACGTCCGGCCGTGGCAGTAGCAGCAAGCTGGATTTGCATGGCATTAAGAAATTGCGGGAGCTGATTTTGGAGCTGGCGGTACGGGGGAAGCTTGTGCCGCAGAATCCAGAGGATGAACCAGCTTCTGTTTTGTTGGAGAAGATTGCAGCCGAAAAGACACGATTGCTCAAAGAAAAAGAAATAAACAAGCAGAAGCCTTTGCTTGCAATGAGGGATGAAGATAAACCTTATCAGCTGCCCGGTGGATGGGAGTGGGTGCGACTTGAAGATATTGCAGATATTCAAAGTGGTATTACAAAAGGGCGAAAGCTCGAAGGGCGAACATTAACTACTGTTCCATATCTCAGAGTTGCAAATGTGCAACGTGGACACCTTGATCTTAGGGAAATCAAAGAGATCGACATCCCAGAGGATGAAAAAGATAAATATCGAGTCAAAGATCGTGACTTGCTAATAATCGAAGGCGGGGATTGGGATAAAGTTGGAAGGACTGCCATTTGGTTTGGTGAATTACCTTATGTTGCTCACCAAAACCATGTTTACAAAGTTCGCATTTTTTTAGAAAAGCAGAGTGAGCTGTGGCTAGAAAGGTATCTCAATGGGCCGATAGCGAGAAAATACTTTGCCGGTTCCAGCAAGCAAACAACCAACCTTGCTTCTATTAATAAAACGCAACTTCGAGCATGCCCAGTTGCTATTCCTCCAGCTGAAGAAGAAGGTCGAATAGTTTTCAAAGTCAACGAACTTATGGCGCTCTGCGACCAGCTAGAACAACAACAAACCAACAGCATCGCCGCCCACCAAACCCTGGTGGAAGAACTGTTAGCCACCTTAACCAACAGCACTACCGCCGATGAAGTAGCCGAAAACTGGGCCAGAATCGCCGGGCACTTCGACACCCTGTTCACCACCGACCACAGCGTTGACCAGCTTAAACAAACCGTTCTGCAACTGGCGGTAATGGGCAGGCTGGTGCCACAGAATCCGGAGGATGAACCGGCTTCAGTACTGTTGGAAAAAATTGCGGCTGAGAAAGCGCAGTTAGTGAAAGACAAGAAGATTAAGAAGCAGAAACCGTTGCCAGTGATTACCGATGAAGAAAAGCCCTTTAATCTGCCGCAGGGGTGGGTGTGGGTAAGGCTTGGCACAGTTTTAAAAAAAATTACTGATGGGACACATCATTCCCCTCCAAATGGTGAAAGTGGTGATTATTTGTACATATCCGCCAAAAATATAAAACCAACAGGCATTCAGCTCAGCAACGCAACCTATGTTACCCAAGTTGTACATGATGAAATTTATAGCCGGTGTGATCCAGAGTTTGGAGATATCCTCTACATTAAAGATGGTGCAACGACAGGTATTGCAACAATAAACACGCTTGAAAAACCTTTTTCCATGCTCTCAAGTGTCGCTCTTTTGAAGTGTCCAGATGAGGTTATAAATTCATTTTTATTACTTTCACTCAGGTCTCCCTATTTCTACAAAGAAATGCGAGCTGGTATGACGGGAGTTGCTATTACCAGAGTTACATTAAAAAAACTAAATAATGCTTTTATTGCTTTACCTCCAAAGAATGAGCAACTTCGTGTAGTCTCCCAAGTCAACGAGCTAATGACTTTATGCAACACCCTAAAATCCCAAATCCACCAAACCCAAACCACCCAGTTACAACTGGCCAGTGCAATGGTTGAACAAGCAGTCGCCTGACCGCAAGGCAAGGAGCGCAGTATGGCAATACAACATGGCATCTGGAAAATGGGCAAAACCTCCACTGCTCCATTGGATAACGAAAACCAGCTTGAAGAGCAGGTATTTCAAGATATATCCATTCTGAACCCCGACTGCTTGCTGATCGTTCTTCAGGGCTCAAACGGGCTTGGGGTGGAAGGGATTAAAGTCACTTGATATTGATATTTTTATGTTGGTGCAGGATCTAGCAGGTCACTATAGTATCCTGTTAGTGAATAACACGCTGGCTGGTTGCCAAATAAAAAACTACGCATAAGTACTGAGGTTCAATGGTTTACGAACGTCCCTGGAAAACTTTCCAGCAACAACTGGATTTGTTGGTCTCGCGTAATCTGGTGGTTTCTGACGAAGCTGCAGCGCTTAATCATCTCCAACGCATTGGTTATTACCGGCTGAGTGCCTACCTCTATCCTTTCCGGGTCTTTCGCATTCAGCCAAATTTCCAAGTGGTTAAAGAAAACGAGTTTGTTGCAAACACACACTTTTCTGATGCCGTGAATCTCTATATTTTTGATAAGAACTTACGGCAATTGATGCTGGATGCACTTGAACGGATTGAAGTGGCTTTGAGGGTCGATATCGCTTATTTGCTCGGTGAGCGAGATACCTACGCTTACAAGAATATTGACCAGTTTCATCCGACGTTTGCAGGAAAAAATAAGCGACATGCTAACTGGCTGAAAAAATATGAAAATCTGCTGAAACGATCAAAGGAAGATTTCGTTAAGCATTATCGTCACACTCATGGCGCAGACTTACCCATTTGGGTAGCTATAGAGGTCTGGGACTTCGGGGCCATGTCGCAGCTGTTTTCGATGATGAAAGTGCCTGATCAAAGGAAAATTTCCTCAAAGTATGGGGTGACAGACTTCAAGGTATTTTCCAGTTGGTTACGCTCGTTGAACTACCTTCGTAATCTCTGCGCTCACCACAGCCGCCTTTGGAATCGCAATGTGATTGATCAGCCGAAATTACCCGCTCCAGGTGAAATTAGCTGGTGTGATCATTACCTTGGAAAGAATGATCTGATATCCAAACCCTTTCTGCTGATCAACATTGTTGCTCACCTGATGAGCATTATTTGCCCTGCCACGAAATGGCACGACAGACTTATACAGCAGTTGGATGAATTCCCTGAAATCAAGTCCGACAGGAAGGTGTCAATAAACGATATCGGGCTACAGGATGGGTGGAAAGGACTTATAGGAAGGTAAAAATAAGAACCCCCGCGTAGGTTGCAAGCAACGAAGAGGCGGGGGCCGTGTTACCCGAAATACTAGCTCATCAGGTGGGTAAGTCAACTTAAAATCATTCAAAATGTTAAGTTTCTTTCAATACTCATTCAAAAATACCAGATGTTGTACGTCAGCCCAATTACCACCAAAAGCAAGAGTTTTATTGGGTTGAAGGTGTGAAGCCCTGCCGGTATCTCTGGTGCTAATTGCCCCGTCACACCTCCGTTGGGACGTTGTAGCATTCCAGCCTGCAACAGAGCGTGAATATATTATAGACAAAGGATGGTCGAACCGACTTGTGTCAAGTTAAGTGTACTTTCCGGACAGACCACAGCACGACGCTAAGTCACTGATCTATCGTGTCCAATTAACTTATTTCTGCTCAATTGGACTTAGTGTAAAACAAAGCCTAGCCTTTACTTTACTCAGAATAAGAAGTAGAGGAGACCGCCATGAAAGGACAGAACGTCGGATACATCAGGGTCAGTAGTATTGACCAGAACACAGCCCGCCAGCTTGATGGTGTTGAACTGGATACTACTTTTGAAGAACATTGCAGTGGTAAGGACACCAACCGGCCTCAATTGAAAGCCTGTCTGCGACACTTGCGCAAAGGTGACCTGTTGCATGTCCACTCTATAGACCGTCTTGCACGCAGCCTGAAAGACCTTCAGACACTGGTTGAAGATCTAACCGAACAGGGTATTAGCGTCCAGTTCCACAAAGAGAACCTGATGTTCTCAGGTGAAAGCACCCCTATGCATAAGCTGATGTTTCAAATGATGGGAGCCTTTGCTGAATTCGAGCGCAGCATGATCAGGGAACGACAACGTGAAGGGATTGCAGCTGCCAGAAAGCAGGGTAAGCAGATTGGAGCAAAACCCAAGCTGACCAAACAGCAACTGACTGAGATAAAAGCACGGATCAGTGCTGGCGAGCAGAAGAAAGCATTAGCCCTGGAGTACGCTGTCAGTAGGCAAACATTGTACAACGCCCTTTCATAGGATGAGCTAACCTGAACACATGGCCTTCGAGCTGGTGAACCACGCTCTGGAATTGCACCGGGGATAGTCGAACCAGACGAAGGCTTTTTACTAGAAGCATGATTCGTGACCACCAGCCCCTTTACTATGTTTTTTATTGGCTTATATGACTGAAAAAAGAACTACATACAAAATTGCCAGAGAAAACAATCACAAGGTTGTTCCTTTTCCGAGAGAATACCTATACAGAAGCTATGATGATCCGGGCATATACACATGCAACGGTAAAAGAATCAATCGTTGCCCTGTCTATTTTCTTCAGAATTATCAGCGAAAATCATAACCTCCTCAGTATCGACCGCCTTTTCTTGCTGATGATCCAATACTGTGCTGTGGCCCCCATAATTTGGCTGCATGAAGGTCAATCAGATCGGCTACACTTGGCCCTCGTAGTCGAGCAGGCGCGGGTAAACCAGCTTCTGCCCAATCCTTCCAGAAGATTTCAAAAGATGCTTTCGCCTCTTCAGAGGTAACCACTATATATTCTTCATGCTCGTCATCATCGTTATATAGCCACTTTAGTGCCTGTCGGTGATATTCAATCATCTCATCCAGTGAACCACTTTGCTGAACCAGCTTCTTAAGCCTTGTATTAATGGATATCATAATTGCTGCTCCTTGCTTTTATTTTCAGGGATACTCTGCAGGCCAACACCAAAGAATAGCGGCTGGCATAGTTCCGTAGCACTTGATACTGCGACCATCCACAATCTGCCGGTCGTCTACCCATAAAACATTATTCATGGCATCACAGTAGAGTTTGGCAATGTTGTCAAAGTCCGGAGTGACTGCGGGTCGAATGTGCCCAGCCAGTGCTTCCGCCCGCTTAGTCTTCGTCCAGCTTTTAGGGACTGGCATGATCGCCAGAAGATCTAGCTTCAAAGGGTGGTCATAAGGCGCTGCAGGGCATTGACTAATGGCAACCGCTTTTGCCAATGCCTCTACCGTGGAGGTGGCTGAAGGGGTATAAACTTGCCCTCTGCGAGTCATCCTTGGCCTGGCTTTGCCTTTGGGGGTGCCCGGTATAATGACGCAGCGGGCTGCTGGGTTATGAATGCCATCTAGCGCCTGCGTAATGACAAGAGGTAATTCACTCAGGTATTCATCAAGAACCTTTTTCATGAATTACCTCCCAAGGCGAGCTGTCATTTCAGCTTGCTTTTCCAGTTCACTCAGGCGCTTGTCCAACTCATCAAACTCTTTGATACGAACCAGGGAGGTCATGCCAGACAGGAGTTGGTTTGCCTCAATAACTGAAATATCTCCGGATAGAGCTGCCAACAAAACCTTTTCCGCCCGTTCGGCCAAGGTGGCAGTACCGTCAGTACTGACATGGACAGGTGCTTCAACGGGCTTCATGGATGGCAGGATTTTATCAATACATAACTTCAGAGCCTGCAAGTCACCCTCTTTAGCCAGAGTGATTAGCTGCTCTAACAAGGCTTCAGCTTGAGAAGTCAGCATTTCCCTGAGTTCGTTGTGCCGATTGTTACTGCTACCTTTGGGGCGACCTGATCCTGGTCTTGATCCGCCTCGGGCCATGGCATGATCTCCGTTTGATTTAGTTTGATTATTTATCAATCGAATGAAAGAGGAACCTGGAGTCCATTCGAATCAGATCAACCAGTGCCGTTAGTTTTCCGCTATACATCCCTCTGGCTATATCAGCAATGTCTTCCTGGGTGAAAAAGCGCGTCATCAACACCATTTGCGAGATATTCAAATGCTGACTCAGATATTGCATAATTTGCTCTAATGTCTGCTGCCGACCGACCTCATCGTTAATTGAGTGTTCCCGATGTTTTAGGTGTTCCAATGACTGAACAGCCATACCTGAAACAGGCACATGCTCAATAACAGGGGAACACCAACGACTTTGGTCAGGTGTACCTGATGTGCCATTTTCAGAACTCGCCACACTTTGGAACGTAGAAGAAAGGATGGCGGTGTTCTCGTAGAATGGCAGTGTATCCTGCATAATCACAGGGCTTGAAGATTCAGGTACACCAGTAACACTCGGTACACAGTATTGCAGTGACTCCTTGAATTTTTTCAGGTCGAACATCATTCACCTCCCAGAACTAGAGCGGTAAAGATGTAGTAGCGAGCCTTCTTGTCCGTACCTGGGATTTTTCTGGATTGACTGTGTTTGCCGTTAGAGTCTGGCAGTAGATAACCTGCCTGCGCACAAATCTGGGCGACATGCTTTGGATTGAATCCACTGGCAACTTCTTTGTTGAATACTTCCGGGAAAACCAAAAAGAGGATATTTTCATCACTCTTTTTCCGAAAACCTGCCCGATTCAAAGGCTGAGTATTTACGTCATTGGCATCCCTGTTAATTTCACTGAAACGGCTGTCACCATGACACTGAAAGAAATACCTTACCTGCTCCAAAATAGATTGTTCTTCCTGCGAACCAATGCCTCCCCGCTCATTGAGCCAAGCCGAAAAGCAAGTGGTTATTGCCATCATTGCCTCACCTTCCTTCCACCCAGTGATTCCTACACTGGTAGCCAGCTCACCTGCAGCAGCAAGTAAACCGAACCTTCTAGCGACTCGCCTAACTTGGCCATCAGCCGAAGCAGGTACCACCTGACCGATAAAACCATCGACGGCCTCTCTGATTACATCCAATAACCCCAGCTTATCTTGGGAGATATGGTCAGTTACCTGCTCAAGAAACAGCACAATGCCATGACCGTATGCCTTTGCAGACAGGTCCCTGATGACCTCCGCAAAACGGGATGGCGATTCGATCTCATGCAGGTTTTCAAACATGCCCATCCCGGCACCTGCATCAGCAGGAATATCCACCATTCGTACCTCCTGCCCCGCCCTGGCTTTCTTACCTCCTTCGCGCATATGCTGTGCCAGGGTTATCTCACCAGCACTTAAAAACATCAGGCTCCAGCGGACAATGGTTCGGCTACCACCTGTTACAGAGGCCCTGGCTTTACCCGACCCATTGGCCAACATGTAAGCAATCTCCCCTGCCTCTCGTGGTGAAACCTGTGCAAGTTCATCCAGAATCAACAGAGCATTATTATGGGCAGCAGCCATAGCTTCCAAACCATTGCCAGTTGCTCTCCAACGATTAAGATAATGCTGATCACCATACACACTGGCAGCCACATAAAGCGCTGTAGTCTTGCCGGTACTGCTGCCTCCAACAAAATTAAAGCCACCACTTTCCATGCCTGTTAGCTCTACCAGTGGAGCCGCAAAAGCAGCACAAATAGCCATAACCAAACGGCTATTTCCTTCACAGAGCTGAGACATTCTCTTCCAATCCACATGGCTGCCTATTTGCCTGATGGTAATGTGTCCTCCCGGTGCTACGGGCTGATAAACGATGTCTTCGCCATCCGTGGTACCGATAGTTTTGTCGGGCAGGATGTATGCAGAGAAATTGCTGCACCAACCAAGACGATCAAGGCACAAAGCCGCTTGCTTCGGCTGACTCATAACGATGTACCGATTTAACAACTCACGAGCCTGTTTGAATGGCATTATTTCAAGTCCAAGATCTGCCAGAAGCTGACGAACTTCAGCACCATCTGTTTGCATGGATGAGCTGGCAATACAGACAATCCTTAAACGACCATCAGCATCATGAAACTCCATCCTGCGCCCATGCTGTCTGCCATCAACATCTCGTGTTCGAGCAGTAATACGAAGTTCAGTTGATATTTTGACCGATTGAGGTGGCACCTTTTCTTTGCCTGTCTTTTTGGGCTCAAAATAAAGATACCCACTCTGGATATAGAACCCGTCACCAACAGGTTCTTCCAGATTTTCAAAGATCGACTTAATTTCCATGTCGATTCCTTCTGATATTGAGCCAGTCGTTGAAGTCAGTGCCTGGCTCACCATCCTCGAACAGAGGTAAGTACACTTGACCACTTACTGCTTTAGCCGCTTCGTAGGCTTTCCTCTTACCTGGATTACCGTCTGTAAACCGATCATTGTCTGCAAGGATGATAATTTGTAAGTGGGGGAATTTTTTCTTGAATGCCATAGCCACTGCTTTGAGATTTCCTGCATTAAAAGCGATAGCAACCGGCAAACGTTTTTTTGAGAACTCATAGAAACTGGCACCTGTAGCATAGCCCTCTGCGATACAGAGTATCCTGCCCAAGCTACCAATAAGGTGACATCCGCCTTTGATACGACCTTTGGGAAGAAAGCGTTTATTTCCGTTCTCGTCAATGAACTGCAGACTCATCAGTTTGCCGTCAACATCGCAAACCGGAAACATGATCTCTTTGGCTGACTTCCTGATATCACCATGACGACCCACATTTTTCTGATCATCCAAGTATGAAAAGTACCCAAAATCAGGATTTCCCCTGCTGAATGTTGCCTCGGCCTGGATGGCCGCTATTGCCTGTTCCTCTCTTACCTTCCTGTCTCTACGCTCTGCAGCCTTTTGAGCTGATTCTTGCAGTTTGGTTTGCTCTGAAAAACTGAGCTGTTTTTTATCGTAGAGACACCAGTAATATGTCTTCCCTGTTCTCCAGCTACCAAAACTGGCATGGGGAACCGGATCGTTATCAAAATTGCACCATCCATTTCTGGAGCCTCGCTTGTCACCTTCTACATGAAAGCGATTGAACTGACCGTCTGGGATAGGTAATGAAGGCGGAGCCAAATCCATTGCTTGCATAGATTCAAACAATTGAAGTTCAGGTGATTGATGAATCACGGGATTAGTTTTAGCCATATTCACTTAGCCCCTTCCTCCTGACACTTCAGCTCCCATTCTTCAAGCTCAGAAACTTTCCAGCGCGGTGTTTTGACAGAAAAATACGTCGGCGATGGAAAGCCGATCTCTTTACTGTTCAACCAGCGATACAGGGTCGTATTGCCAATGTTGTAACGCTGAAGAAGCTCCGATCGAGTCAGATATTTTTTTGCTGTCTCATCCTTGTTAACTCGCTCACGATGGCTTTGATAAGGCTGATAGATGCTGTTCATGCTTTTCCTTCTGATTCCTTGAAGAGTTATGGTTTTC
>NZ_JAHHPN010000964.1:0-11139 GCF_024606325.1 Endozoicomonas sp. ONNA1 | reverse complement strand
CAAGGTAGTTGTACCTGCATGTCGGGAGTTTGCCATAACCGCTGGAGCGTGGGAGCCATGAGTAAACAAGTCAAACTCACTGAAACCGCATACCCCATTACCGAGCCAATAATACGGCCAAAGTGGTTATGACACCCAAACCAGTCATCACTTCGGTTGTACCCGCCGATGAAACAGAAACCGTACCGTTGTCGGAAGCCGTGCTGGTGTAGGAAGGCGTACCGTTATTGGAAACAAAGGGCGTAGACACTGTCGGGCAGAGGGATGGGTCAAAATAGAGCTGACCATCAAGATTGTTCAGTCCACTCAAAGGACCGTCTGTTGAACCCGTGATAGCCGTCGAACCGACTGCGGAACTTGTGATATTCGTCGGACTGACTGTGGTACCCATGATAGTCGTAGGATCGACAGTGGAACCCGCGATAGCCGTCCAGGTATTTACAATCTGGCAGAGTGTCGGTGAAGTGGGCGTAGCCGTGACACCGGTTGAACCCACAGATCTTTCACACTCACCTGCCAAGGGTAGTGGATCAATGGCTTTCAGGCTGAATTGTCGTATAGCTTGTCGCCACGGGTTGACTGCCTGAAGATGGTTGCAAGCGAGGGCCAGTTGAATTCGCGAGTCAACACCTATCGCTGTAGTTTTTGTGTGGATTCGATTACCTGCCAGATTAAAAAGAGGCGGCTCTACATTGGGATCTTTAAGACCTGTGAGAGAGAAACCATCTTTTTGTACAGTCGATCCTGTAGCAGTTTCTCTACGCGTCTTGGCAACATTGTTAATGTCGACTCTGTTTCTGAAAATATCCATGCTGCTCCCAAACCCAAGAATAAAGTCACCCGCTTTAGCCATATCGCCCTCGAATGAATTCTCAATAACAGCAACCCTTTGTGTCTGGTTAATGATTGTATGAAGGTTAATGAAGACGCCTGCTTCTGGAATATAGCTGTCGCGCAACCTTGTTGCGGTTTTACCTATGATCGTGTTTCTGACGAACAGCAGGCCCGGGCCCGGGCGTATATCGTTGGCCGATGCATCCAGAGACTCTCTGCACTCAAGATTAAGTGCGGCCTTGGTGAGAGGAAGGTGAAACAGGTTGTTCACTACAATCAGTCTACGGTTGTAACACTTTCCTGAAACAATATTTTCAACCGTCCTATTGGTGTTACTAGGACTAACTGGCTGGAAAGTAAGGTGTCTTATATGACTGTCTCTCACATTGCCAAACTGGAAATTGCCATTCATTCCAATCCTGATCATATGAGGATCATAATAACCTGACCCAAGACTGATAATGATTTCAAAACCTTCATCTGCCGCCCCGATAATGTCCTGACCGTCCTTCAAAGTTATTTCACCACCAATAAGATAATTAACCGGGATGTTTTCCGGCGCAGGGGCAGAGGATACCGAAGATGTCGCAAGAGCAACGGATGCAGAAGGAGTCGCAGTAGAAGACGACACTACAGTTTCGGAAGAGAGAAGTATAACAGCATTCTCAGGAATCTGTTTGATCACATCAGCCAAATCCTCTGCCGGATCGGCACTCAGAACAAAGCACTCTCGTCCGCTAAAAAGGCTACGATACTGCTTTAGCTGCCGCTCAACCCCCGCCGTTTGTCCTATCAGAGAATCACACAAACCTCTCGAATTGGATTTCGAAGAAGCAGAGGTCGTGGTTAGAGAAGAGATCGTGGTTGGAGAAGGGGTTATGTTCAAGGATTGAGTCGCCGTCTGGGCTTCTGCAATCAAAGCCATTAGCAGGAATATAGGGACGACTAACCGGGCTGAATAATGCTGTAGCTTGACCATGCTCTGGACTCTTTGGAACAGTCGACAGGAAGTCTAGCCCTTGTATTTATACTTATCCATTAACTGCTGTAAGGGACACTCAGAAAAAAGCAATAAATTGGATGTCTCTATCACTGTGACCATCCATTGTCGTTTACATAGATTTTATTTTCAAAGTTAATATCAAATTGCTTTTTTATAAAATTATGAGAAAAGTAATGTCTTGATAAAAATTATTCTCCATATCATCATTACCCTCCCATCCTGCCACTATTATCGAATAATTTTTTCTTTCTTTTCAGATAGTAATACCCTGATTCTGTCTGTAAACAATGAACCTTCATCCTCAACCGATCATTCAAGCCATGCAAGGAAATCATCAGGAAATTAAACGGAGAGAATCATGCCCGGTTAAACATCCACCACCCACTGTTTCACATTATTGGTTAACCAGTAACAGTGACAACTATCTTGACAAAGCGGACCATCGCCTGCTCCCAATCAAGTTCAATCTTTTTTGAATGAGAATAAGCCGAGCATAAACTTACATTCGGCCTATCTGGTTTTCGGTTATTTGTTAATTCAGAAATTGTCAGAAGCTATAGATGGCACTGAGAGACATCGAATGCGCTTTAGGTTTGTTTTCTACGTCAGTCCCATAGTCATAATCAATGTCATCGAACTGGCTATATCGGTATTCAGCCCTGAGCGACATAGGGAGACCGGCTTCATTTTTAAATTCTACACCGAACCCACCATGCCAGCCGGTAACAGTATCATCCCCTTTATCCCCGTCAGAGGTTTTGGCTTCTGACTTTAAATTACTCATTCCGAAACGACCATAGACGTTTACAGTCTCACTGTAAGCGTGGCCTATAATCAGGCTTGCACCATATTCATCTTTAAACTGGATCTCTTCTTCAAAGGAGCTCAACTTGTACTCGGCCTTGGTTCTGTGATGGTTGTATTCAGCCTCCAGTCCCACATACATAGCACGTTCAATAGGGAAGTTATAACCGACAAAAGCACCATAGATACTTCCCTGATTACCAAAAGAATCAATTTTCAGTGATCCGTACTCCATCTCACTGCTGACTGATTCATACCCGGCTTTACCGCCAATGTAGAAACCCTCTTCAGATGCAAGCGCAGAACCTGCAAAGGTAAGAGCTAAAGCTACCATGGTTATTCTCATAATTACCTTCCTCAGTGTTGTGGACTAAACACCGCCATAAGTATGTGCTATCTGAATCTCGGTGCGGTTTTTTTTACATTACAACACAGCATTGAATAAACCAATAAACCAACCTCAAGGAAGAACATGATCATTAGTTATATTCAGGGAAGTACGTAAAAGTATTGAATCTATCCGTCGAACCTGGAGTTTCGATTTCATTTGATCGTCTATTCCCTGTCAAATACATACCAAGACGGTTAAAGCTACAAGTTTCAGGAACAGGAGTTATGATCATTTCTGGTGTTTGAGGACATAAAAAGGTGGCGTGCCCTAATCAATAGCATTCCTGCAAGCTTGCAACTGACAATAAGAGATACGGAACGAACAATAATAACGTCCAGACACTCCGGTAAGCAGTCCAATCTGCTGATGATCCACTGACTTCAATTATCCGAAACGGTTATCTGTACGGCCGCAATATCCAAACAGGCATAGGCTCGGTGTCGGTAAATACAGAGGCTGAAAGGCTATGAAAACGGGCTATCTGGAAAATAACCTATGGTAAATTCCAGATAGCAAAAAGCCCGCAGTGTTCACTAACGCTACGGGCTTCGCTGTATATGGTGCCGGCACCAAGAGTCGAACTCGGGACCCACTGATTAAAAGTCTTTAATAAAGTTGTTTTATAACTACCCTTCACATTCCATGCATACCCTTAAGTCCTTGATATTAAAAGAATGCATGGATATTTACAGTTCCAAAGACTACTATAAAATGCTCTCCTATCCCGAAAGAAGTGGGGACTAATACGGGGACTAGATAGACACCAGACCACTGCTTCGATGTCAAAAGAATAACCAAATCGGACGAATCGCATGCGCCTTTGCACACCCTTTGAAATAGGAAATATGACGGTCGATGGGGAGTCAAAGACCAAAATCACAGAAGCGGTTGGTGGAAGAGGAGATGGCGCGCTTATCTTTAAAAGGCAAAGGGTCACGGTAGAGGCGTTCTATCGCTATCGTACAAAAGGTAAAGACCGGCTGATCTTCATCAGTCATTACGGTCGTAATGCAAGAAATGGATATAGCTTGCCTGATATAAGGGAGAAAGCCAGAGAATATGCTCGTTTGAAAAAAGAGGTAGCTCCCGTTGATTTGAAGGAGCATCTTGAAGTAGTGAAAGCCGAGCGTCAAAGAAAGCAGGAAGTACTAAAGAGAGAAACTGCAATCGAAGCCAGTCGGGGTTCATTAGAAGATTTATGCCGTTCCTACATTGGCAGTCTACAGCGACGCAAAGCCCCATCGGCCAAAGATGTTGAACGCTCACTTTCCTACAACTTGTTCAACCCATTCCCTGAGCTTTCCCTGCAAAAGGCAAACAGCATTACTACCGACGACTTGATGCCTGTTTTTCAGCGCATACTAAAACGTGGAGTAACCACAGGTTTTAACCGATTCAGAAGCTATCTATTAGCTGCTTATAACCTTGGCTTGAAAGCAGATTATGACCCAAGGCAGCAACTGGAAACAGGTAAGCGTTTTGGAATTCAGTTCAACCCGGTTGTCCCAATCCCCAAGTATGCTGACTATGAGCGAGTTCGGGAAAGAGTCCTTTCGAATGACGAAATACAACAGTTCTGGAATAACGTGGAAAAAGGAACTCCTGATTGGAGCCCTCTTTATGGGTTACTGGCGAGATTCTGTCTTGCCTGTTATGGCAACCGACCTGAGCAGTTGAATCATATCCGTTGGAGCGATATCGACTTTAACCAGCGAACGCTAGTTTCACGGACACCAAAGGAAAAAATGCTATCCCGAAAAAACGGGTCATTCCTCTTACCAAAAGGGCGCTGGATATACTGGAACAAGCCTCTGTATACAGAGAACCTCAACCAGAACGATTCACAGCCAAAGATTTGCGCCAGACAGCTACCCGCCTGTTTGCAGATAGCAGAGTACTGAAGGAGCATCGCTACCTGTTACAGAGCCGCGAGGATGGCAGAGTGGAGTCCAGGCATTACGACCACGATGACCGCTTGCCTGAAAAGCGTGACGTTGCAAAAGTGTACGATGACTATCTGGGGAGAATCATTGATGGCACTGTGGAAAAGCCCGAAAAAAGGGTGATTGATATCGACCATTACAGGCAGAAGGCAAGCGGAACCGTCTAATACAACGGGTTTGGCCCCCCCTGACACAGAGGTCAGTGAATCGATCCGGAAATTGTCTGAAATTCCTGGCTGTTAAACAGGTTTCTGGTTTGGCTGGAACAGGCTTTGAGCTCACACATCAGCTGATAGTAAAGGGGCGCTTCCTGGTTGACCCGAGCAACAGTCAAAGACAGTTCTGAGTGCCTGTCTGCTGCTAGATCGGCCAAACCGTGGGCCAGAAACCTTGGGCAAAAGCCGATAATTTCCGGCGTTCCCGTTGTTCTGATGGCCAGGGCGAGGGGGGCAGTCTCATTCTGGAAATCATTCATTAACAGCAGCTTGTCACCTTCTTTCAATGCCTTGATTCGCTGCCTGGCTGATTCAGATACATAACGAACACCATGAACAAAGAAATCCAGCTCGATAGCACTCTTCCCGGTCAGGTCCAGTTCCGGGAAAATTTGCGGGTTGTCCGTGCTTTTTACGCTGCCAGTTCTGGCCAGTACCTGTAGCGGACTAAGTTCTTCTTCAGAAAGCCCTAGCCAGGACAGCAGCATTTTGTATGCCGGCCTGCGCGGATTCAGCAGCCTGTTGGCGAATAATGGGAAGAGTTTGTCCGACTTATAAGTAACGTCAAGCTGTTCCATCCCGGAAAAGGGGATGAATGATTCGTTCCTGGCCCCCAGGGTGTAATCAAAGATAAACGGTTCCTGGTCCTGGGACAGCTTGCCTACTGTGTGCCAGTTTCTTTCTTTCGGGTCTTGCCAGGCTAAAAAGACACTATTCATTGAACGAGTCATTTCAGAGCACATAACAGGTTCCTTTTAGCAGCCCACGTTTGAAAGATGCTGTCTGTCTACTGGCAACTTGGCAGCGACAAGCAAGGTGAGCATAAACTACTCTGAAAATTCGTCGCTTTTATTTGTGGTACTTAGTGCTATACTTGTCCAAGATTGAGTAAGGTTGACTATGCGGGTATTTAAAAACAAAGCGTTCAGTAAATGGGCTTTCAAAGAAGGATTAAGTGATGATGCCCTGCTAGCCGCAGTCAGCGAAATAGAGAATGGGCTGGTTGACGCAGATCTGGGAGGGCAGGTTCTCAAGAAGCGTGTAGCCATAGCAGGCAGGGGCAAAAGGGCTGGACTGAGGACAATTCTGGCGTACCAGTTTAAAGACAAAGCTTTCTTTGTCTACGGTTTTGCCAAAAATGCTCAGGCCAACATTGACGCAAGAGAGCTGAAGGCGCTCAGAGCCTATGCCAGAACCCTGTTGAGTTACGATGACCATGATCTGGATAAAGCGGTAACGGCGGGAATACTACTGGAGATCAGAAATAATGGATAAATCTATTTTAGATGCAGTGCATGATGGCGCTAAAGACCTCCATGAAGCGGGCTTGATGGACGACACTACCCTTCGGGAGTTTGACGCCCTGTGCCTGCCTCCTGTTAAGCAGTACAGCGCCGAGCAAATCAAGGGAATCCGTACCAAGGTAAAAGCCAGTCAGGCCGTATTTGCTGCTTATTTGAACATCAGCAAGTCCACGGTGCAGAAGTGGGAACAGGGGGCCAAAAAGCCGAATGGCCCCTCTCTGAAGTTGTTAAATCTGATCGAGCAGAAAGGATTGGAAGTGCTGGTCTGATCTTCCTAATCCGTCATGGCTGGATACCGTTACGACAGAAATGGCGGGGGCTTATTTTACGGTGACCTGGCCGTTCATCTGCATGGGGAGGAGCCAGTCTCGGAGTTTTGCCAATTGCTGACTTTCTTGCTCCAGCATATCCTGCCTCTTGAAAATACTCTCAACTTGCCTGGTATATTTGTCAGTGATATGTTCTGATGGCAGGCGAACTTTTACTGTCTTCAGCACAGTTCCGGAAATTTCTTTGAAAGTTGATCCTGAAGAATATTGAATAATGGCTTTTAAGCAGTTTTGGACTGCATAGAAAATAAATTCGGAAGAGTAACCCTTGGATGGAATAAGTGACTTGAAGCCTTGATTGGTTGTTACTTCATTTCTGGCGATAGCCATATAGCCTATTGGTGCTCTTGAGCTCAAAAGAACAGTACCCTTGGGATATTTTTTCAAAGAAGCAGATTTGATTCCATCACTGCTTACATCGACAGCACCACGAGAGATAAACTTGCACTCAGTGTTGTTGGACAGGTCATTTGGTGTAATCCATGGCGTACCTGACTGACAGAAATTCTCTGCCGCTTTGTTGATGGTGTACTGCCACCAACAATCTGACCGAGCTTGTCCATTGTGCCATCACCCCACCCCACCGGAATCTCCCGCTTCAGCACCGATCTTTTTAGTTTACTATTTTTAATCTTGTAGGTGTCATGCCATTTTTTGATGGTATTTTCTTTATCTTTCATATCGAGTAAGTCAGCAACTTCCAGATGTATGTCAATAACCTTACTTTCACTGGTTGCTTTTATAACATCTACCAATGCTGCCACTCCAGAACGGAAAGCTTTTTGCCTATTCATTGTATTGCGAGCTGACGCGATTGGTTTGCTGCGTCCTTTGGTGCCTCTAATGTAAAGGGCATCCATAGGGTCGGCTCCATCCATGGCAATTTGCTCAATAGAGCGACCAAGATACTTAGCTGACTCAAGGGTCACTTCAACGGATTTATGATCAGCCCGACACGACAGTTGCTTAGAGAAAGCATCTTTATTTTCCGAAGCAAATTTTATCAGTTCAGCCAAAGATGATACTGATAGCTCCAGTGCTTTATACCCATCTGTAACACAGTCTCTCTGCTCGGCTGATCTCATTAGTTCTCGGTAATACAATGTTTCTGAAGATGTAATGAGTCTGAGCGCTTCCTCTTCTGTCATTAGTGTGTGATCTGCTCCCTCAAAGATGAGGCGCAAGTATTTTTCTAGATTGTTATGCAGCGATTCTTCTTCAATATAAGGTACTTCCTCGGGTTGGAAGGTGGCTATTTTTTTGTTTTGTTTGCTGTCCATCTGCTTACCTTTTTCCATGCATCGGTTTATGCCAGGCAACATTCCTTGTTATAGGTTGTCATATGTAACCATATGCCTCTATTTCATACCAATATATGCTGAAGTGAGAAGGATATACATGTATGGAAATATATTGAAAATAAAGTGGGGACTAGAGTGGGGACCAAAACTGAAAAAGTGAGCAGATACAAAAAAGCCCCAGACTATGCTGAGGCTTTTAAGTGCCTGATTCTACAGGGCTTTGTATGGTGCCGGCACCAAGAGTCGAACTCGGGACCCACTGATTACAAGTTGAGATTTTCGAACATCCGTACTGTTCCCTGAAATCCCATTAAACTACTTAAAACCCTTTATTTATAGGGCCTAAAGCCTATATGCTATTCTATGAGGTTCCATATTATTCCACTGCGTTGCGCCAGAAAAGAGGCGCAAAAGAAGGCGCAAATAATGACGGACAAATAACTCGCATGGAGGATTGGTAAGAGCGGCACATACAGCCTTTTGGAGGTTGCTGTTGTAAAAAATAATAATCAGGAGTAGGTAAGATGGCACAACTCTCAACATTTGAGCTTGAGAATATTAAGTACCGCTTGAGTGAAATGGTTGGCAGCCGTGGTGACGGCACGCTGATTTTTGAAAAGCGAAAGAGTGGAGCCATCGAGGCATACTACAAATACAAACATCAGGGTAAAGAAGCCAAAATCAAAATCGGCTTATATAAAGCCACCAAAGATCGTCATGGCTATAAGCTGGCGGAATGCAGAGTTAAGGCTAGGGCACTGTCGAATGTAAGGAGAGAATGTGGAGGTGACTTGAAAGGTCACCTTGAAATGCTGGAACGCAAGCGTGAACAGGAGCTTTTAGAAGAAAAACAGCGACAGGAAGCAGAAGCCCTGAAAGGCTCGTTCACTGATCTGATTGATGCTTATGTGGAAGATCAGAAGCGGCAGGGTAAAAGTTCGGCCCATCAAACAAAGCAGGCTTTGGAACGTAATGTGGTAAAGGCATACTCCCAAATAGCGGCGAAGAAGGCTAAAGACGTAACACCAGATGATATTGTTTCTATACTCGCAGAAATCCATAACCGTGGTTCAGAAGCTGAATCCGTAAGGGTTCGGGCAATTCTCCATGCATGTTTTTCCTTTGGTATGAAGGGGGATTACGACCCGACCCGAGTTGGCAAAAAGCGTTTTTATATCCAGTACAACCCTGTAGCAACAACGAAAAAAAACACCCATGCAGTTAAAGTGGGTGAGCGGGTGCTAAATCATAAGGAAGTAAAAGAACTTTGGGACAACATTACTGATGTGCATCGTGTTGGCGTTGTTATGGGGTGCTTCATTCGTTTCATGTTTGCAACAGGTGGTCAGCGCCCTTTGCAGCTGGCGAGGGCCCGCTGGGAAGATTACGACTTCACACGTAACTGTGTCACTCTGTTTGATAAGAAGGGCAAAAATGGCAAGGTAAAGGTTCATGTTGTCCCACTGACTGCTCGGGCGCTTGCGATACTGGAAGAAGTTAGGCCTTTAACAAGTAAATACCCTTGGCCGTTTTGCTCTGGAGTTCCCAGTCGAAAGGCAGAGACAAAAGGTCAATTGACCTCTTACAACGAAGGCTCCTTTAAGAATGCTTTTAGCCGTTACAACAATAAGCTCAAAAAGCAGGCGAATGAGGAAGGAAGACCAGAGCCGGAATGGTTTACAGCTCGTGATATTCGCCGAACCATCAAAAATATTCTGATTGATGCTGGAGTCAGCCGTGAACAACGGAACTTGCTTCAATCCCACGCCCAAGTGGGCGTAGATATTAAGCACTATGACCGGCATGAACACCTTTCTGAAAAGCGGGAAAGCATGAGGCTTTATGACATTCTTCTGACCAAAATTATTGAGGGTACTGAAACAGTGCTTATTGACCTGGAGGAATACCAGAGAGCTGGTGGCTGATAATCATTTTTCTCTCATATAGCTCAACTAATAATAAGAAGGTAAACAAGCATGTCCATTAATCTTTTTCCTCATACAATCAGCTCAACAATAACTTTAAGGGACGCTGTATTGCTTATGGTTGGGCAGGATCCCAATAGATGTTTTGCTACTGACTTTGAACCAAACTATGGCCCTTTTGTTCCGATAACTGATAATGAGCAGGAGCGGCAAGAACTGTATTCCGCCTACGAGTATCTGAAAGTACTTAAAGAAGAGCTCACAAAACCCGATGGTTGTCTGGTTATTGATCGCCTCGTCGTTCATGTGAAAACAGTGAAAGTCAGGAGTAGTAGAATAGATATACCTGACCTGATAACTCTTGCAAGGGTTATTCAGGAAAAGCAAGACCGAATTGAACATGAAGTACTCACCAGCGGTGCGTTCGAAGTTTTACCCTTTTCAGATAAGCCCTGTATTTCGATAATGAATCCTAGTTCCTTTACTATGAGGGAGGTATATCAGGGACACTGGACTATACAAAGCTCCACTGCTGTATCAATGGATTCGATTAGAGAATGGGCTATATCCAAGGGGATTGACTGTCAGTTCGCAAGGCTTGGGGTGGGTAAGGCTCAAAAAGTGCAAAGGGCAGAGGATGCAACAAATTTGATTGATTTATTGATCAGTTGTAACTGCCCATATATAAGCGAAAAATTGAAAGCAACCCTATTGGCTGTGAGGCATAACTGTGAGTATGGTCACGATACACTGACCTTTAAGCAGTCAGCTGAGCTATTTGTTAGAAAAAATTATTCACACCTACCAGCAGAAAATATTGGTTCTATAGTGAATACCAATGTGGGCAAGGGGAGAGCCAAAAAGGGTTTTTTAAGTCTTTCTGACTATTTGGGGAATAAAAAATAACGGCACCTCTTTAAACTCATAAAACTCAGGAGGTTAGCCTAAATACCTCCTATTTTTTTATCCAATGACCCCTATTCATCTTATTTTTCTATCGCTGGTTAGATGCTTTTCTCTTCCTATCGTTCGAACGAAAACCATAACTCTTCAAGGAATCAGAAGGAAAAGCATGAACAGCATCTATCAG
>NZ_JAHHPN010000963.1:0-2393 GCF_024606325.1 Endozoicomonas sp. ONNA1 | reverse complement strand
GAAATATTCAGACATAGCCTTGTTCTTCCTTTAAGTCATGACTGGATTGATGGTTACCTGAAACGCCGTCGTAAAATGCGGCTGGTAGCTGTTGAATCTGAAGAACTTGTTGAAGCCCCCACGCCCAGTGATATTCAAACGGAAGCTTTGCAGGCACTGCAACAATCACGACTGGATGGATATCAGCGAGGACTGGTGGTTTTGGCAACGGGTCTGGGTAAAACCTGGCTTGCGGCTTTTGATACTCAGCAATGCAAGGCAGAGAAAGTGTTGTTTGTAGCCCATCGTGAAGAGATTCTAATGCAGGCTCAACAAACCTTTGTGCGAATTCGACCTGATGCACGCACCGGATTTTATAATGGCAGGCAGCGAAATAAAGACGCTGATATGCTGTTTGCTTCCGTGCAGACCCTTGGGCGGCAGGAACACCTGAAACAGTTCAGCAGAGATCATTTTGATTATATTGTAGTGGATGAATTTCACCATGCCGATGCCAGAACCTACCGAAACCTTCTCAAGCATTTTGAGCCAACATTTTTGCTTGGGCTGACTGCGACACCAGAGCGAACCGATCAGGCTGATATTCTCTGCCTCTGCGACAACAATTTGGTGTTTGAGCGCAATCTGGTGCATGGCATTAATGTACGTCTACTGACCCCTTTCCATTATTTTGGTATTAATGACAAATATGTCGATTATGATGAAATTCCATGGCGTAATGGCAAGTTTGATACCGGAGCTCTGGAGAATGCCTTTGCTTCCCATAAGCGAGCAGAGCATATTCTGAACCAGTGGCAGGAAAAGAAGCAGGTAAGGACGCTCGGGTTCTGTATATCAAAGCGACATGCAGATTTTATGGCAGCAGTATTTGCCAAAGCAGGGTTTCGGGCGGCAGCGGTTTATAGCGACTCTGAAATTCGCCGACATGAAGCCCTGCAAAAGCTGGAAGCAGGGCAGTTGGATGTACTGTTTTCTGTAGACCTGTTTAACGAAGGGACTGACCTGCCTGCCATTGACACTGTGTTGATGCTTCGTCCTACAGAATCTAAAATTTTGTTTCTGCAACAGCTAGGGCGGGGGTTGCGCCTGCATAAAGACAAGCAGTATCTGGCAGTGATTGATTTTATTGGTAACCATAAATCGTTTCTGAGCAAGCCGGTTGCCTTACACAATAGTCATTCTATCCGACAGGTTACAGAGCAAATTAGACAACAGACGATTACTCTCCCCGATGGCTGTTTTGCCAACTATGACCCGGTAGTGATTGATTTTCTGGAGCGTATGGCTCGCAAGCAAAAAACCAGCATGGTGGATGAGTATCAATCCCTGAAATCACTGCTTGGCTATCGCCCCACTGCCACAGAGTTTTATCATTATCTTGCGGAAACGGGGACTGAATTCAATAGAGTTCGATCTGAGCATGGCAGCTGGTTCAAGCTGCTTGAACATTTGAAAGAGTTGAATAAATCCGAGTCGGAAGTGGCCAATAATCATCATCAGTTTTTACTGGATGGTATAGAGCAGACGAACATGACTAAATGCTTCAAGATGATTTTGCTTGATGCCTTTCTGGAGCTGGATGGTTTTATCTCGGCACCGACCACAGAAGCACTGGCCGCCAGAAGCTGGCATCTACTTAAGCGCCGACCAACGCTGTATAACTCTGAACTGCCTGCTGGGCAGCGAGCAATGTCTGCTGAAGATAACGGCTGGCATAATTACTGGAAAAGAAACCCAATCAAAGCCTTGGCTGATGGAGAAAATACCTTTTTTGAAGTCAGACATGGCCGGTTTACTTTCAAAACGGATGTACAGCGGGAACATCGGGATATTTTGCATCAGCTGGTGCAGGAGCTGGTAGAGCTGAGGCTGGAGCAGTATTGTGTGAGGAAGGGGCTGCGACAAAGCTAGTGATCATTAATATCATGCACTGGGCAACCTGCCCGAGCCAGTAATGCCCCACAGATTTTGCTGACGAGGCAAAAAAACTATGTCTATTCTTTGGACTATTGAATTTCAGACTGCCATAGCCTGGGAAAAATTGGGCTTTATATAGGCAGGCTTTTGTTTCTGTAATGGATGGAGAAACTAAAGTTTCAACGTTGACTATTACAGAAACTCCTATTGCCGTGAGGCACCAAGCACTCTTCGTGAGTCATTCCACACAGCAGCTTCCCTGCTGCAATGACATCAGAGCTTAATCACTCTGGCAAGCGTGTTGTTCTGACCGTCAGAATAACTTGTCACATTTGCTGACCATTTCTCAGAGCGTGAATACCTGTGTTTGCCATCACCCATTACATCGGGACACAGGTAAGTGCGCACTGAAATCTGGTTGCAGCGCATTTTCAAAAAGCCGTTTCAAGAGACCCTTTCTGGATATATTGGCATCC
>NZ_JAHHPN010000962.1:0-1596 GCF_024606325.1 Endozoicomonas sp. ONNA1 | reverse complement strand
ATCGTTTGCTGAATGAAAAAGCAGGTGTTTCACCGGAAATGGCCATTCGACTGTCCGAAGTACTGGGTGGTTCTGCTGAAAGCTGGATGACACTTCAGGAAAGCTTTGACTTGTGGAAAGCCAGGCAAGTGGTCGATACAGCAAACCTGGAACGTATTGATTTTAGTCAGGTTGCGTAGTGACCTATTCTTCGTGTTGCCCAGTTATTTCAGATCGCTAATTCAACGTCTTTTTTTCGGCAGTTGCCCTTTGCTTCTATCTCGCTGATTACTGCCAATGTAGGCTGAAACCACACTACTTCTGTGATGGCCTAGCAGATCAGCGATGGCCTTCCGGGCTTGAAGATCGCCGTGTTTATCAATGTTGATACCACTTGATAAAACAGGTGCAGAACAACCTGTATTTTGTTGATATTGTTCACAAGCGTAGGCCGCCCGGAGATCATGCCGGTTATTCAGCCCATACTTTTTGAGAACAGGACCACTGTGCATACGCACCAGAGCCAGAAAATCTTCAAGCTTTTTACCGATAGGTATCAGGCAATCGTTGTCGCCCTGCATCCTTACCGCTTGAGACAAAGCCATACGTGCATAGCCGGATACTGGAACCCACCGTTCAACTCGTGAAGGACTGGTAGACGTCGATTTGCCACGTCCGCCTTTTGTACCCCGCTCAATATCGATTTTTCCGCAGGCTTTGTCTTGCTCAAGAGCCCTGCGGCAATCAAGCAATACAGCCTCTCGGGAACGCAGCCCAAGCTCTCGACACAGACCTAAAACGGCTGCTATTCGCTCCTGACCTTTCAAAATTAACTCGGCTTGTGCCTGTGCCAACTTATCCCTGCTTAGCTCCGGTGGTTCAGTGCGAATTTTCTCCCGGTTCACCTGTAGAGCCTCAGAAGGTTTAATCCTTATATCTTCATTGCCTCGCAGCGCCTTCAAAACCACATTGCAGGTAGACAGCAGATTCTGTGCTGTGGCAACAGATAATGGTCTGCCCTGCCCTTCCAGCCTTGCCCGTAGATAAACGGCATAGTGCTTCAATGTCTGGTTATTCACCTGATGGGCTTCACAAATATTTCGGGCCTGACTCCAGGCACAAAACTGTTTCCATCGCTCAGAGTGGGTGGACACCGTACAAAATTGACCCGGCATCATTGCCCTGAGTGCATTTCGACCAGCATAAGACAACTGTCGGCCAAAACCAAAATTATGGCCGTTACGGCTTAAAAAATGAGACACAACTCTACCCCTCCATCCCAATCTGGCATATCGGACAATCAGTCCCGAAACCCTGAACAAAGTTCAATTCGAAGCCACATCACGCAGTGGCCAGACGGGACAGCCTGTAACGCAAGGGTTGCGGGCAGTGACGCTCATTGCTCCAGAGAGCTGAGCTTTGCTGATGCCAGCAGCTGAGGCGGTTGCTGTTATAACCAATACTGAAGAATGGCCGGGTTTAGCATGCTCGCCTGCTTATAAAAAAGTTGATCAAATCATCAGAAAGTGCCGATAAAAGACACTGGTCTGGCTGTAGGGTACGGATGCCAATATATCCAGAAAGGGTCTCTTGAAACGGCTTTTTGAAAATGCGCTG
>NZ_JAHHPN010000961.1:0-1545 GCF_024606325.1 Endozoicomonas sp. ONNA1 | reverse complement strand
TTCCAGCAACCTCTTGGAAGCTGGTTGCAACAACACCGCATTAGCCATTACTCACCCCATTGGAAAGAGTGTGATACCGATCCCAGGAAACCATTAAGACCAGAATATACGGCCATCAATCTGTTACTTTTGCCGCAGCTGACCCCTCAGACATTCCGCAATGCCCTGCAACCCGGCAACAGTAATGGTGCTCTCTGGCAGACTTTTATCGGTGCGCTTACCGGACAAAAAAGCGGCCATGGCGTATCGCAAATCATCGATGCCGTTGAGCTGGCACGCCTGAAAAGCATCAAATTGCATTTCGAAAATGGGGAGGCGCTTAACCAGATCACAAAACCGTCCAAAACTGAGGATCAGCCAACAGAGGAAAAGGATAATGAACTCGATTGGCTTGAGCTGGTTATAGGTAACCTCCACGCAGAGGATATCAAATGGGCGAAAGACAGCCTTCTGCTGCCTTGGCCTGATGCGGTCAAATCCAGGGAAACTCCAGAACCGGATATTCTGCTCAAACAATGGAACCAGAGAGGTTGGATCAGACCTGTTGGGAACCAGATTATTTTTCGACGTAATGGCCGACTGGTCATTGCTCTGCAACCTGTCATTTCCGAACAGTGCAAACAATGGTTGCCAACAAAAAACATCACGGGGACACAGCATGATCAGTGATCGCCCTTATTTGCAAAACTGGCGGCCTATTTATGAGTTGAGTTCCTCCGCCGTATGGTTTTCCGCCATGATTACAGCCTATACATTGTCGTTTTACAGTTTACTGCCGCAGATTGGTTTTGTTCTAACCTCTACTTTCTGCGGGGCCATGATGTTCATTCGGCTGAGACAGGCTTTGCCAAGATGGCAACAGCATCGGCGGCTTAAGGGGAAAAAGCTGGCTCTGTTAAAGCTAACGGGAAAAAAATGCCATTCATTGCAAACAAAGAATCAGAAGCAAGGAGTCTGGTTAGGCTGGGGCTTTGAATGGCAACGGCTCCATGGACAAAGAGCCTGGGACTTATTACGAAGTGATAACCTGCCAGCCAAATCAGAAAAAAACATGGGAGCAGGCTGGATTCACGGTATGGAAGAACATGAGGAGCCGTTATATCAGCCTCTTGAACAGACTCAGATGCATACCATGGTGATCGGTGTCCCGGGCAGCGGTAAAACCCGACTCTTTGATTTGTTGGTGACACAAGCCGTATTACGCAATGAGCCCGTTATTATCGTCGACCCAAAAGGCGACCATGATCTTGCCAGCCATACCCTCAGAAGTTGCGAGCTGTCAGGCAATCAATACCGGTTTATGAAGTTCCATCCGGGCTTTCCTGCCAATTCCATTCGTATCAACCTGCTACAGAACTTCAACCGTTCCAGTGAGCTGGCCAGCCGGATTTCTGGATTGATGCCTTCCGGTGGTGATAATGCCCCCTTTCAGGCTTTTGCCCAAAAAGCCGTTGATGCCGTAGTTCAGGGCTATCTGCTCTGTGGTCAGCGCCCTACCCTTGTCATGATTCGTCAGGGACTGGAAGGTGGCGTCACCAGACTGCT
>NZ_JAHHPN010000078.1:0-1059 GCF_024606325.1 Endozoicomonas sp. ONNA1 | reverse complement strand
CAGACCGTTACCGGAATGATGTCGAGCAGTTTGTTAAAATTTTCAGTGACCTGGAACCGGAACACTATCGCCAACAATTCCAAAAGGCGCGCCCGCTTGACCTGAGTGCGGGCCGACCTCTCCACTGGCAGTTAAATCCCCATATTCAGCTACAGGAGTCCCGGTTGCTGGTCGGGGATACGGCGATCACCATTGAGCTTGGGATGAAGGATAACCCTTCGCTGACCCACAGGTTCCTCGACACCATTGTCGGGCAGCTCTACGCCCTGGGTCTGGCCAAGAGTACAGAGGCGGTTGATGCCGCACTGTTCAAGTCTGGCTGGCCAGAGGAGGCGGGACGATTGGGGCAGCTGGGCTATTCCGTCGGTTTTGACCCTGCCTACCAATGGGTTTCCCTGACCGGGGCGCAAAACCGGGCCAATACCCTTTATACCCATTTGGCAGGCCGCCACCGGGATGCGCTTGAACGTCATTTTGACCCGGTTGGATTACCCGCCAGCCAGGAAGACTTTAAAAAGGCCATGATCTGGCTGTTCACCCGGAAGTCTGAATTACTCTCATTGAGCTTTGCTGAGGTCTTTGACTACATCCGCGGGCACCGGGATGATCCGGATATCGAAACCTTTGCCAGAGCCTTGCGTGAGTTTGACCGGAAGTTACCCGATGATGACAGGGCCCTGTTCAGGGGGGTGCTCACCGGTCAGCAAGTCGAATGGCTGGAAGACGCTCTGACCCGTCAGGCCCCTGACCAGCGTGAACTGGTTGACTATATAGGCACACTTAAAACCTCTCCCGCCTCGCAAGCTCCGGTAACAGGGAGTGCGGGGTTCAGTTCATCGCCCTACCGGCTGGTTCAATCTGCCAGCGGCGGGTTCAAGATTGTCATCAAGGACAGGGATGCGCCAGAGAATAAGCGCTGTCGGCGTGGGGTCGGGGGATGCGCGACCCGGCTGCTATTAGCAGACAATCTGGCACAACGGCCCATTTCGACCATTGACAGTGGCGATATCGATAACACCGATACCGACAAAACGTATTACACAATTGAGTTCCTCACCC
>NZ_JAHHPN010000960.1:0-5543 GCF_024606325.1 Endozoicomonas sp. ONNA1 | reverse complement strand
ATATCCCTGAATAAGGGTTGGAGCATAGTGGAGTGTCTTTGGTGTCGACAATAAAGCGTTCTGGCAAAGGTTCGGCCTGACAGACGACAGACAACGTCAGTAACAGAAACCACGTTGCCGCAAAGAGTGAGTGCTTAATAATTCCATCCCTGCATTCTGGCTTTTACAGAGCAAGGATAGATCAAGAAAACCACATGAAAGGACGTTTGTCAGATCAACGACTGAGGTCACCGTCCTGATCCACAATAGGGGACTTGCGTTTTCGGTGTCTTATTTTGTGATCCGCCAGAGCTTGAGCATTCTTGCAGACCTTCCCGCATGGTCGCTCCTGAACATCCTCCCCGACTACTGTTATGTCACAGGCTTTTTGTCCGGAGTGAATTTTGTTTTTGTGAGATGACAGAGATAGAGCATTCTTAAAGACTTTCCCACACGGCTGCAACTGGCCATCCTTTCCGACTATTGACAGGTCACAGGTTTGTTCCCCGGTGTGAGCGATTCTTTTATGATTCGCATAGGCGTGAGCATTCTTGCAGATCTTTCCGCATGACCGAGACTGGCCATCCTTCCCGACCACGGCCACGCCACAGGTTTGTTCCCCGGTATGGTTTCTTCTTTTGTGATCCGAAAGGGCTTTAACGTTCTTGCAGACCTTTCCGCATGGCTTTGGCTCGCCATCCTCACCGATCACGGTGACGTCACAGGTTTGTTCCCCGGTATGGTATCCGCTTTTGTGACTCGAGAGGACTTTAGAGTTCTTGAAGACCTTTCCGCATCGCCACGGCTGGCCATCTTCCCCGATCTCGGTCACGTCACAGGTTCGTTGCCCGGTGTGGTATCCACTTTTGTGATCCGACAGAGCTTGAGCATTCTTGCAGACCTTCCCGCATGGCCGCGACTGACCATCCTCCCCGATCACGTTCACGTCACAGGATTGTTGCCCGGTATGGTATCGTCTTTTGTGATTCGACAGGTCTTGATTATTATCGCAGACGATCTCGCATTGTCGCTGATGGCCATCCTCCCCAACCACGGCCACGTCACAAATTTGTTGCCCGGTGTGCTGTCGGGTTTTGTGAACGGACAGAGCTGAAGCATTTCTGCAGGCTTTTCCGCATGGCCGCGTCTGTCCATTCTCCCCGATTACAATCACGTCACAGGTTTTTTCCCCTGTGTGCAGTCCGCTTTTGTGTATGGCCAGAGCTGCGGCATTTCTGCAGACCGCCCCGCAGGGCCGTTGTAGCCCCCTCACGATCACGGGCGCGTCACAGGTTTTTTGTCTCGTGTGGTCTCTGTTTTTGTGATACGACAGGGCGATAGCATTCTTGCAGACCTTCCCGCACGGCTGCAGTTGGCCATCCTCGTCAACCACAGTCAGTTCACAGTTTTTTTGCCCGGAGTGGTAGTTGCGTTTGTGACACGACAGTGATTTTACGTTCTTGAAGACCTTCCCACATTGCAGCAGCTGGCCATCCTCCCAGAATATTATGAAGTTGCAAATGGCTCGCCCGGCAGGGACGTTTTTTTCGATTTTCCCTGCAACCATTGTGTCTATGGTGACCCCGTTAACAGGGTTGCAAATAGAGCAGTATCTATTGGCCAAATGAGGACATGAGCTTTGTCTGGGTGTTGCTACTGTAGGGCTTGTCGAACTTTCTTCACAATCGGACGCTCTGCTATCGGATGAACCGGAAGACTGCCGGAATTGACAAGCCCCACGACAGGGATGAACGAAACAATTTAAACCCAAAGTATGCGGGTATTGTTCAGGGACTCCATTATCCCCTCCAGAATCAGAATACGGGAGGCTACTGAAAAAACTTATAGGTTGAGGGAGGGCCTCCGTGGCTTCCTGCCCGGATGATTCTGATGGCGAGTTGGGTTGTTGGCTGTGTCCAGAGCCAGGCATCATAGTAGTGATCGTGAACGGATGATCCTGACTGGTCTCCCGGAGTTCCACCGAGTTAAACGACGATGAATCGAGGTTCCAATAGTTTTTTAAAAGCGAACCGACAGTGGCAACCACTTTTACAGATATTTCTGAATAAGGGTTAGAGCTCAGAAGAGTGTCTTTGGTGGTCAGAATCAGTTCATAAACAACCAGCAGATTCGTGGCGTAAAGCCATTGCCATGAAACCGACTCAATGATGGTCGTTTTCATCCCGTCACTGTCAGGTCCGGGTGGTTTGCTATCAGATAGAAAATCAGGTTCTGTATAGCCGTTTGTGTCGGCAATGTGTGAGGGTCTGTCCGGTAATGTTTGCCGGTCAAACTTTATAGAAAAGCTCTGATTTGGAAAAACTGCACTTTGCACAAGCTCGACAATAAAACGTTCTGTCAGCGGTTCGGCCTGACAGGCGACAGACAACTTCAGTAACAGCAACCGCAGTGCCGCAAAGAGTGAGAGTTTAATAATTCTATCTCTGCATTCTGGCTTTTACAGAGCAAGGATAGATCAAGAAAACCTCATGAAAGGGCTGGTTGTCAGATTAAGGCCAAAGGTTATCGTTCAGATCCACAACAGAAGGCTTGCGTTTTCGATGCATTCTTTTGTGACTCGAGAGGGCTTGAGCATTTTTGCAGGTCTTTCCGCATGGCCGTGGCTGGTCATCCTCCCCGATCCCGGTCACGTCACAGGTCCGTCCCCCGTTGTGCTGTCTTCTTTTGTGATCCCTGAGGGCTCTGGCATTCTTGCAGACCTTTTCGCATGGCTGTGGCTCGCCATCCTCACCGATCACGGTCCAGTCACAGGTTTGTTCCCCGGTGTGGTATCCGTATTTATGACTCGAAAGGGATTTAGAACTCTTGAAGACCTTTCCGCATGGCCACGGCTGGCCATCTTCCCCGATCACGGTCACGTCACAGGTTCGTTGCCCGGTGTGGAACGCACTTTTGTGATTCGTCAGGGCCTGAGCATTCTTACAGACCTTTCCGCATGGCCGCAACTGACCATCCTTCCCGATCACGTCCACGTCACAGGATTGTTGCTCAGTATGATATCGTCTTTTGTGATTTGACAGGTCTTGAGTACTCTCGCAGGTGATCTCGCATCGCCGATGATGGCCATCCTTCCCAACCACGACCACGTCACAGATTTGTTGCCCGGTGTGCCGTCGGCTTTTGTGAACGTAGAGAGCTGCGGCATTTAAGCAGGCCTTTCCGCATGGCCGCGGCTGGCCATTCTCTCCGATTACAATCACGTCACAGTTTTTTTTCCCGGTGTGCAGTCCGCTTTTGTGAACGGACAGAACTGCGGCATTCCTGCAGACCGTCCCGCAGGGCCGTTGCTGACCATCCCTTCCGATCACGGGTAGATCACAGGTTTGTTGTCCCGTGTGGTCTCTGCTTTTGTGATACCTTAGAACGTTAGCATTCTTGCAGACCGTCCCGCACGGCTGCAGTTGACCATCCTCCCCGACCACACTGAGATCACAGGTTTTTTGCCCAGAGTGGTAGTTGCCTTTGTGTCGCGACAGTGATTGTGCATTCTTGAAGACCTTCCCACATTGCAGCAGCTGGCCATCTTCCCCGAATATTATCAAGTTGCAAATGGCTTGCCCGACAGGGACGTTTTTATCGATTGTCCCTGCAACCATTGAGTTTATGGCGATCCCGTCTGAGTCAACCCCATGGGGGCATGAGCTTTGTCCGGGCGTTGCTACTGTGTGGTCTGTCGAACTTTGTTCACAATCGGGCGTTCTGCTATCAGATGAATCGGAAGACTGCCGGAATTGACAAGTACCGTGACAGGGATGGACGAAACAATTTAAACCCAACGTATGTGACTGTTGTTCAGGGGCTCCATTATCTCCGCCAGAATCAGAATACAGATGGCCACTGAAAAAGCCTACAGGTATAGGGAGGACTTCCTGCCCGGACGATTCTGATGGCGGGTTGGGTTGTTCGTTCTGTCCAGAGCCGGGCATCATAGTGGTGATAGCAAGCGGGCGATCCTGACTGGTTCCCCGAAGTTTCACCGAGTTAAACGACGGTAAATCGGGGTTCCAATAGCTTTTCAAAAGCGAAACGACAACGGCAACCACTTTTACACATATCCCTGAATAAGGGTTGGAGCATAGTGTAGTGTCTTTGGTATCGACAATAAAACGTTCTGTCAACGGTCCGGCCTGACAGACGACAGACAACGTCAGTAACAGCAATTGCAGTGCCGCAAAGAGTGAGTGTTTAATAATTCTATCCCTGCATTCTGGTTTTTACAGAAAAAGGATAGATCAAGAAAACCTCATGAAAGTGCGGTTGTCAGATCAAGGACAGAAGTCATCGTTCAGATCCTCAACAGAAGGCTTGCGTTTTCGATGCATTCTTTTGTGACTCGCGAGGGCTTGAGCATTTTTGCAGGTCTTTCCGCATGGTCGCGGCTGGCCATCCTCTCCGGTCACGGTCACGCCACAGGTTTGTTGCCCGGTGTGGTATCCGATTTTGTGACTCGACAGGGCGTGAGCATTCTTGCAGACCTTTCCGCATGGCCGCGGCTGGCCATCCCCAACCACGGTCACGTCACAGATTTGTTGCCCGGTGTGGTATCTCATTTTATGATTCGACAGAGCTTGAAGATTCTTGCAGGTCTTTCCGCATGGCCGCGGCTGGCGATCCTCCCCGGTCACGGTCATGTCACAAGTTTGTTGCACGCTATGGTATCCACTTTTGTGAGCCAACAGGCTGTTGGCACTCTTAAAAACCCTTCCGCATAACCGCGGCTGGTCATCCTCCCTGATTACGATCACGTCACAGGTTTGTTGCCTGCCGTGGTCTCTTTTTTTGTGATTCATCAGGGCGTTAGCATTCATGCAGACCTTTCCGCATGGCCGCGACTGATCATCCTCACCGATCACGGAAACGTTACAGGTTTTTTGCCTGCTGTGCTGTACTCTTTTGTGAACGTACAAAGTTGCGGCATTTCTGCAGGTCTTTCCGCATGGCCGCGGCTGGCCATCCTGCCCGATTACAATCACGTCACAGTTTTTTTCCCCGGTGTGCTGTCCGCTTTTGTGAGAGGACAGAACTGCAGCATTTCTGCAGACCTTCCCGCAGAGCCGCTGCAGACCATCCCTCCCGATCACGGGTACATCACAGGTTTGTTGTCCCGTGTGTTCTCTGCTTTTGTGATACTTCAGAACGTTAGCATTCTTGCAGACCGTCCCGCACGGCTGCAGTTGACCATCCTCTCCGACCACCGTCAGATCACAGGTTTTTTGCCCAGAGTGGCAGCTGCCTTTGTGACGCGACAGTGATTTTGCATTCTTGAAGACCTTCCCACATTGCAGCAGCTGGCCATCCTCCCCGAATATTATCAAGTTGCAAATGGCTTGCCCGGCAGGGACTTTTTTATCGATTGTCCCTGCAACCTTTGAGTTTATGGCGATCCCGTCTGAGTCGACCCCATGAGGGCATGAGCTTTGTCCGGGCATTGCTACTGTGTGGTCTGTCGAACTTTGATCACAATCGGGCGCTCTGCTATCAGATGAACCGGAAGATTGCCGGAATTGACAAGCGCCATGACAGGGATGGACGAAACAATTTAA
>NZ_JAHHPN010000959.1:0-8142 GCF_024606325.1 Endozoicomonas sp. ONNA1 | reverse complement strand
ACCAATTTATTGCAACCGCAGTAGGACAGCCTTAAGTCCGACAGGCTGCTAGCAGAAGGACATACGGATGCGCCGGTACTCAGGGCTCCAGCGTTTTGCTCTGATCTTTTGTTCCAGATCAGTCAACTCAGTGACGGGGGCCTGACCTTCCTTTTGAGCCTGAAGAACAACGGCAAGAGCAATATCGTTGGTGACATGCTGAATGCGATCCAACAAAGGCAGAAGAGGTGCTTCTCTGTTCACCAGAGCGGGAGAAGCCAATGCCAGCGTTTCTACAGCAACATCGAGCATCTTGTCAGTGATGCGACCAGCACCAGAGGCCAGCACGCCAAGACCCAGACCGGGGAAAATATAGATATTGTTGCACTGGGCAATCGGGTAAGCGCGGTCATTGAACCGAACCGGCTCAAACGGGCTGCCTGTTGCAATCAGCGCCGTGCCGTTGGTCCATTTGATAATGTCTTCAGGCAGGGCTTCTACCTGACTGATCGGATTCGACAGTGGGAAGATAATAGGCTGCTCGTGGTTGACCGCCATGTTCTCAATGACTTCCCGGGTGAACAGGCCGGGTTGGCCAGAAACACCAATGATCGCGTCTGGCTTGGCAATACGAACGACATCCGCCAGAGAAATACTGCCCTCGGCTGACCAGTTCTCAATGTCCACAAAACGGTGAGCCAGCTTCTGCTGGAATGGACGGAGACCCTCCATCTGATCGTGCACCAGACCGTCGCGATCAACCATATAAATGCGCTTGCGGGCTTCCTCTTCAGACAATCCACGACCCACCATCAGGCGGATAATCTGTTCAGCAATCCCACAGCCTGCAGACCCCCCGCCCAGGAAAGCAACGCTCAGATCTTCAACAGATTTACCGGCAGCTCTGGCTGCAGCCATCAGGGTGGCAGCAGTGACACCGGCAGTACCCTGAATGTCATCGTTAAAGGTGCAGAGTTCATCACGGTACTTCTCCAGCAAAGGCGTAGCGTGATTAATGGCGAAGTCTTCAAATTGCAGCAGAGCACTTGGCCAGCGACGTTTAAGTGCCTGGATAAACATCTCGACAAATTCGAAATAATCGTCTTCACCGATGCGCTCATGACGCCACCCCAGGTAATTAGGGTCTTCCAGCAGCTTCTTGTTGTTAGTGCCACAGTCCAGAGTAATGGGCAATGTCAGGTTGGGAGTAATACCACCGACGGCAGAGTAGAGGGATAGTTTTCCGATGCAGATACCCATACCACCAATCCCCTGATCGCCCAGACCCAGGATACGCTCACCATCAGTCACTACAATGACTTCAATGTTGCGCTTGAAGTTTGCCAGCATGGCGTCAATCTGGGCGCGTTCAGGGTAAGAGATATAGAGGCCACGAGGTCGACGATAAAGATCGCTGTATCTCTGACAGGCCTGACCTACCACTGGGGTGTAGATGATTGGCAACATTTCCTGGAGATGACGCTGAACCAGAGCGTAGAAAAGCGTTTCGTTGGTATCCTGCAGGGAGCGCAGGTAAATATGCTTGAGAATAGGAGTGGGCTTGATCGCAAATGATTTATAGGCGCGGCGGCATTGCTCTTCCAGTGTTTCAACACGTGGCGGCAACAGGCCATGGAGGTCCAGTTCGCTGCGCTCTTCAAAAGTGAAGGCAGTGCCCTTGTTCAGCAAAGGGTTTTCGAGAAGCATACGACCTGAAAGGCCGGTATGAACGCTGTTGGAATCTAGGTCGGTCATTATTCCGTTCCAGTGATGGCTCTGGAGAGTGCATCAGATGTTAAACCCACAATGAAATTATCTACACTTCGTGCAATGTGTGGGTGATGATGGGCAACCTCGGGATTTTGGACTTTATACCAGCTTGCAAGGGTGCATATCACTGTCATGATTTGTGGGTCTAAGGATAAGTCTTGCTCTATATCTTAAATAGACAGGAAAAGCCGAAGTAATCATGCGTGCTTATTACAGGATCTGTTCTTATCCGTTGTTGTCATAAAGCAGTACGTAGTTTATTACCGATAAAACCCTATTCAGACAGGTTAAAGACGCAGCAAATTTGAGATTGAAGGTTCTGCCATTTCGTCCGTACATTGTTTGATGTGAATGTTATCTCTGTATAAAAGTATGGGAGTGACCTTCTGGCATTTTGTCCGCGTCAATCGTTAACTGACGTTTGGTTCCTATATGAAATATCAGTCAATGGCAGTTATTGTATTAATCCAGCGTGAGCTGATACTTTTAGTTCATGGCGATTTGCACTCAATATACTTTTTAAAATGTAACTCTTTATGACTGAATCCCATCAGCCCTGTCGTGCTGAATTACCAGAAATTTCTTCAGAACAGTTGGCCAGACTAGCCTCTATTTTCAGGCTTCTGGGGGATGAAGGGCGCCTCAAACTGGTTATGGCCTGTATTGATACTCCACAGCCTGTCTGTTGCCTGTCAGAAATATCAGGAATGTCTCAACCATTGACCAGCCATCATCTCAGAGGGCTCAGAGAAGCCAGAATTCTCAAATCTTCCCGCCATGGTAAGCAGGTGCTGTATGAGCTGGATGACCATCATATACGGCATGTTGTGTTGGATCTTGTCAGTCATGTTCTGGAGTTTTCTGACTAAGAGCCATAACGCTCCCTGTTTGATGGCGGCTCGGCAGCTTTCCTGCCTGCGCAGTTATCAATATTTTTGGGTGACCGCATTCTAAACTTTACCGTTCATCGGACGACTCTTATAGACAGCCGAATGCGAAGATAATCATCCCTGCGTTGATGGCGATGATTTCCATATTTGATCGCTAAAAATATCAGCCAGGGAGGCGCAGTGGTGTCCGATTCAGGAAAAAATAACGATACCCGTCAGAATGCCCGTGAGGGACTGGGCAGGTTTGATGTACTGGTTACAGAGGGAATGAGAACCTCAGGTCTTAATAGAAAAAGTGCCATCCTGCTGAAAGGTTTGGGTGAATACTGTATTGCTATCGAGCCATTCAGAGATGCTCGAGTCGTGACTAATACCTCGGCATCTGATGATTTGGTGAGTGAACTTCCCGATCTTTTACATCCCGGAATGAACATACCTTCCAGACAGATACTGAAAGGTGCAGTACTGGAGGGCAAAGATCTCGAAAGGGTTTGTTTTAATCAGACAAACCTGAGAGGCTGTAACTTTAAAAAAGCTCAGTTGCGTGGAGCCCGATTTAAAGGCTGTGATTTGTCCGGGGCTGATTTCAGAGGTGCAGATCTGAACGGCACTATCTTCGAAGATTCTTCCCTGGAAGCTGCTGATCTGAGACATTGCCGATTAGATGAAGCGCGTCTGGTGGATTGCAATCTGTTTGCGGTTAATTTTGATCAGAGTTGTCTGGATAATGCTGTGATTGATAGCTGCAATATGGGGGCTCAAAGTTTTCATAGCAGCTCATGCATGGGTTTAAAAATGCATAACAGCCAGATTATTCATGGCTTTCTGGATGACGCGAACTTTACCGGTTCTCAGCTCAGGAATATGGAGTTCAGGGATTGCACACTGACGAGCACTCAGTTCAATAATGTTTTGATGGAAGATTGTCAGTTCAGAGGGTGTGACAGCTTTCAGGAAGGGCCGGTATTTTCCGGTGGTATTCTGAACAAGGTGGTTATGACAGACTGCGAATTCAATGTTCCCAAACTGGTTCGGACCCGGATTTCGAACAGTTATTTTACCCGGGTCGACATGGATTCAGCTCTAATGGAAGGTACCCGGTTCAATGAGGTGATTTTTGAGCAGGGTCAGTTTAGGGAGTGCTATAGCCTGGAAGAAAGCCCATCATTTAACCACTGTCGCTTGGATCACATTACCATTGATCAGGCTGAGTTCAGTCATGCACGGTTTGATCGGAGCTCATTTGTCGGTGTTATGATCCGGGATTCTGACTTTGGAGCCTGGACCATGAACCACACAGGTCTGGATGGAGAAACTTCTATTGAATAAGTGGCTGATCAATCGATTTGAAGATTGCCGTCGCTGATCAGGTTGCTCAAGATTTCCGAGTCGGTGCTGCCTCCTCCGTAGCTTGAGAGATCAACGCCTTCCAGCTTGATCTTCTGGGTAACATCGCCGTCAGCGTCTGGCATCACTTCGATGGTGGTGTCGCCATTATCGAAGTTCAGGCTCAGGTATTGGTCCAGAGGCGTTGAATCATCGTCCAGAACGTCACTCAGATCGATAATATCGCCGCCGGAGCCTGTGTTAAAATCCTTGATGACATCCTCGGCAGGCGTGGCAACTGATCCGAGGTCAGACGAGAGCCAGACAAAGGTATCGCTGTCATCCCCCCCCGTGAGAATGTCATCACCTGCTCCGCCTGTGATCGTATCTTCACCCGTACCACCAAAGATCAGGTCATCCCCGGCATCACCCAGAAGGGTATCTGCGCCACCCTCACCTTTGAGCGTGTCGGACTGCGCTGTACCATCAATCATTTCTCCGGAATCGGTACCCACGAGATCAACATCACCAACCTTTAGAAACACTTTTGAGTCATCAATGACGGTCCCGTAGTGACCAGCCCAGTCTTCCTGATCATTACCACCGTGCTCAAAATAAACATAACGGACACCGGCACCATAATTACTGAAAGTGTTGGCAGCTTCCTGCCAGTTGTCGTTTGCGGTCAGTGTTCCAGTGTCGTAGGAGGCAATGACATTATGGCTGGCGTCCCGCAGCTCAACTTTCAGGTAATAATCATCATTGAGGTGGGTATCTTTAAACCAGTCACTGACACCGATGTCAGGAGCAGAATCCAGATACTGTTCGGTGAAGCCTTTAGCCAGAAGATCTATCGTTTGTGACTTTTTAGCCCATTGGTGGGAAGTAATCCAACCCTTACCGTCGCCGTCATGGCTGTCGTTTGTTGAAGCCCAGCCGTTACCACCGTTTTCAATAATGTTCCAGTCAGAGGTGCCATTCTGACCACTGCCGTTGGTCAGAAGGTTTTGAGAGTAGGTGCCTCTCACATTAAGGGTGAATGTCTGTGGATCACTGGAAAGGCTGCCATCGCTCACCGTAAAGCCAAAACTGGTGCCAAGATCCGGATCAGTGGCCGGGGCTGTGTAAGTCAGATTATCAAGGTCTGCTGCGGTAATGACCTGAGCGGCTGTCACAGCCATGCCATTCAGCGTTAAAGTGCCGGAAGCAGGCAAAGAGGTTACGGTAATGGATTGCAGGGTGTCACCAGCGTCCACATCGCTGAAGCTGAAATCGTGGGCACTGAAGGTGTAACTGTCCGTCTGTTTTAATAAAAGACTGTTGTCTGATGATACAGGCTTGTCGTCTACCGAGTTGACCCTGATGGACAGGTTTTCACTGACCGACGAACTGTCACCATTACTCTCTGTCGTGGTGGCTGTGAAGATCAGATTCATGGTATCTGTGCTGTCTGCCGGTGGTGTTATCTGCAGGTTGGCGTAGTCCCAGCCGGAAATGTCAACAGCGGTGCCATCCGCTGTTATCGAGTGGCTGCCATCAGTGAGCACTGCTCCTGCAGGGACTCCGTCGGCGGAAACGGTTAGCGTTTCAGAACCGTCGGTGTCGACCTGAGTAATGCCAAGGTCCGGTAAACTGAAAGTGGTATCCTCATCTACAGTAATCAATTTCTTAATCTGGATATCATCCAGCATGAAGTAGTTATGATCCTCTCGGAATCTGAGTTCTGTAGTGGGATTACCCGTAGCGTTTAAAAGGATGGTTTTGGTCGATGTATGAGTGCTTGAACCAGGCGGTTCTGTATAGGTTGCGACTACCTGTCCATTCCATTCTACCCAGATATTGGTGGTATTGTATTGATATCTTACATGATGCAGAGTGAACGTTAATTCGTAGGTCTGTATTGAACTGTCACTGGTATCGATGTTTCTGTAGGACTGAGTCGAATGATAGTTAACCAGTTGATTGTTGAAAAATTGTGAACTGCTGAAGCCGTTAGGGTTAGTTCGTTGCCAGCCATCTGGGTTGTTGCCATCAAAGTTACTGTTCAATACTACAGTGCTGAGATCATTCATGGTGACGCTGTCCACCACTGCTGCAACATCAAATGTTCGGGTGTGCTCACCAGAATAACTACTACCGTCGTGTACATTAAAGCCGATAGACGTGTAGTTATTACCGGCTTCGTTACTGTCTGGCTCAAATACCAGAAGGCCTGCTTCAATATCCGCTTTGCTGATGACCTGGTTTGCCGTCACTACAACGCCATTGAGCTTCAAGGTTCCCTCGTCAGGTAAAGTGGATACCTTGATTTGGGTCATGGCATCCGCTTCCTGGTCGCTGCTGCTCAGATCGTTCAGAGTCAGGGTATAACTTGTATCCTCATTGATAGACAGTTTGCTTTGGTTGACATAAACCGTGTAGTCGCGGGTACTGCTGAGCTGGCCATCACTCACCTGAACCGTAATTGTGTGAGAAGGGTTGCTGTCATGATCCAGCTGAGTGCTGTCAGCCACGGAGATGTCACCGGTTGCACTGTTAATGGTGAAGCGGCCACCGGCGTCGTTAATCAATGAGTAAGTCAGTTGGTGACTGGCATTATCAACATCCGTTGCCGCTACTGAACCCAGAACAATGCCGTTAGCTGTCTGTTCAGCCACATGGAAGGAATCGTTAATGAGATTTTCTACAGAGTCAGCTTGATAGAGGGCTTTGACCTGATGAGCACCCAGGCCAGTGTTGAAAATAGCAAGTTCACCTACGGAACCGTCCAGATCACCATCATTGCTCCAATTACTCTTGCCGACGTAGTTGTTTGATCTGACAATCTCTGGAATCAAAGCCCCGTTGAGATTCTCTCCGGCCAACTCTCCGTTTTTATAGACCCGCATTGCCCCGGTATCGTCAACGGTGGCGGTCACATGAACCCACTCGCCTGCGGTGAAAAAGTTGTTGATATGAAGCTGTCCTTCCAGGGAGGCTCCGTCATAGATTTCAAACGCCAGTGTTTCACTGGTGCCGACATGGGTAAGGAGAATATTGTTGCTGCCAGGACCATCACCAAAGTCAACTATCCTCGACCAGTTCTGGCTCAGGCTGTCGTATTTCACCCAGGCAGAAATGGTCATAGCTCCACCCAATTCAAGCCCGGAGATTTCACCACTGCCGTGGGTACCAACCATTTCAAAGACATTACTACCGTTTCGTCCGCTGCCCAGTGAGGCATTACCGCTAAGGGTCAGATGGTTACCATTACCTGATAGGTCTTTGTTATCTGCGAAACTGTAGGCTGCCTCAATTCCCTCGATGAGAGGACTGCTCGATAATTCAGGGGCATCGTTGACAGCGGTGACATCCAATGACCAGTAAACGTCCGTCGTCTCATAACTATCCGAAACGGAAATCTTGACTGACAGGCTACCAACATCATTATCGTCAGGTGTTCCGCTGAAGGTTCGGGTTGCAGCATCAAAAGCCAGCCATGCGGGCAGAGGATCGCCATTAGCCAGGCTGGCACTGTACCTCAGTGGATCACCATCATCATCGGAAAAGGCGTTGGCCGGTATGGTGTAACTGAAAGCAGATTCTTCCGCCACAGTCTGATTATTAATGCTGGCAACCAGTTCCGGAGCATCATTGGTATCGCTTAGCTGTATGGTGTAGTTCTGCTGTGAGGCTAGCTGACCGTCACTAACCTGAACGGTAATGACGTGGCTGCTGGATGCTTCATAATCCAGCAGACTGCCATCGGCAACAGTAATCTGACCGGTAGCGCTATTGATAGCAAATCGGCCACCGGCATCATTTGTCAGGCTATAAACCAGGTTATCACCCTCTACGTCGGTTGCTGTGACAGAGCCGACGACGGTGCCATTTGAGCTGTTTTCAACGGAAGAGAAAGGATCAACGTTTTTACCCGTAACAGTATCCAGGAATCCGGAGACAGCACTACCACTGTTCACAGCTATATCACTGATGCCATAGCCTGTATCGCTGTTGGACGTCGCTACGGATGTCGCTGTACCGGATGTTTCAAAGTAGGTAGCTTGCTGTGCGCTACTGAGGCTGTTCCAGGTGGCCAGATCGGTGTATTTGGCTTCAATGGCTTTGAAGTTGAGAGTACCGTCCTGATTCTCGGAGATCTGGATTTTGACCCCTTTGCCGTGACTCCCGTCTGTTT
>NZ_JAHHPN010000958.1:0-7433 GCF_024606325.1 Endozoicomonas sp. ONNA1 | reverse complement strand
CAGCGCCCAGAGCAATGCGTTCGATACTCTCTTTATTGATCCTCTGGTACTGGATTTGAATGGCGATGGTGTTCAGCTGGAGCATTTCGATCAGGCCAATGTTTTCTTTGATATTGATCACGACGGTGTTGAGGAGCAATCAGGCTGGGTATCACCAACGGATGGTCTACTGGCAATTGACCTGAATAATAATGGCAAGATTGATGATGTCAGTGAATTGTTCTCGGAATACTATCAGGGTGCGAAAGGCCAGGATGGTGCCCCCGGCGAAACGCCTTACGCAAATGGCTTTGAGGCACTACGAACTCTGGACAGTAACAGTGATGGCGTATTCAATAATCAGGATACGGCCTGGTCTTCCGTCAAGGTCTGGGTTGATGCGGACAGCGATGCAGAAACCGATGCTGGTGAGCTGAAAAGCCTGGAAGAAGCAGGCGTTGTCTCTGTGAATCTGGATGCCCGAAAAGAATCCGGCGAGATTCTGGACGGTAACGAGGTACTGGCCCGGGGTAACTTTGTTCAGAATGTTAATGGTGAGCTGAAAATCCGTGAAGCCATCGCCGCCAACTTCCTCTCCAACCCGGACGGTCATATTTTTATCGCTGAGGATGATGGTCAGAGAGTGACCTCTCAAAATGGTTTTACCAGCTATGCAGCAGGCGACAGTGGCGAAACTGTGGATGTCGCTGTTAAGGGGGTAAATTCGGCTTATGGTGGTCGTGGTAATGACACTCTGATTGGTGATGCAGGCTCTAACTGGCTGGCCGGCGGTGGCGGTTCCGACAGTTTTAATGCCGGAGCAGGCGACGATGTGCTACTGATTGATGGTGATGATAACCCAAACAATATTCAGGGCGGTGACGGTATTGATATCGTTAAGGTTCTGGGTACCAAGGGAGTCAGCCTGAATTTGCATCAGTCCGGGGTAGAAGTGGTCGAAGGTGGTCGAGGTAATGATGTATTCATTGGCGGCGGTGGCAGCAATGTCTTCATCAAGGGCGGTGAAGGCGATGATGTCATTTCCGGTGGCCTCGCAAACGATGCCCTGTCCGGTGAGGACGGGAACGATACTGTATATGGCGGCAAGGGCAATGATATTGTGCGGGGGCATCGTGGCCGAGACCGTTTGAGTGGCGGTGAAGGCAATGACGTTCTGGAAGGTGGACTGGACGACGACATCCTGTTGGGCGATGCCGGTAATGATGTACTGAATGGCGGTCAGGGTGATGACCGTATTGACGGTGGTCAAGGTGTGGATGTTGCAAGGTTTTCTGGCAGCTATTCAGACTATCGAATTACCCGAACCTCCGAGGGCATCTGGGTTACTGATACCGTGAGTGGCAGGGATGGCTCTGACTTCCTGACGGGCGTTGAGAAGTTCAGTTTCAGCGATGTGTCCACCGTGGATGTCAACCTGGAAAACTACTATTGGTGTGGGCTTCAACCTCCAAGAAGATCAGGTTTTAAGGGCAGTGCTTATTCACTTTGGTTACAGCACGGGGTATCCTCGGTGAACCGCCCGATGTGGAACTGCATGCCTGTGTAGGGAGAGCTCCCGAATATAACAGTTATTATACGGCTTTTTTGCTTTTCTCTGATATTGTGACGCCATAAGGCCAGTCATATGGTGGAATTTCTGTCCAATATTTTAAATCTGGTATTTCTTGAACTTTATCTAATGCTTTGACAGCAGCCTCGTATGTGTCAAATTTATGAAAGTGGACTATTTCTTTATCTATTGTTCCATAATCATCATAACTAACGACGTTTACTGGTTCACAAACAATATGGAATTTATTATTTAAACTTCCAATTCCAATACGAACATCCAAAACTCCAGACAAAGATAAGTCATTATCAAACCCAGCAAGTTCTCTACAAACAAATGAATCTATTAATTTAGTTATATTTAGAGCGTCTTCTAAAGGCAGTAAGCTTGACTCATTAATACAAAAATCTGGAATTTTTGGCTTCCACTCAAAAAGATAATAGCCTTCTAAAAATCTAAAGTTCTTAATCACTTTCTCTATTGTTCTTAATATTTGTTCAAACTCATACTTAGAATCATTTAGATTTTTATATATTTGCATAAGGTGTAAAAATAAATTCCTGTTCATTTATTCTGTTAATTTCTTTACCATTAACCTTGTAAAACTCATCAATTAGATAACTTTTACTTGCTTCGGATAAGCTTAAATCTTCGACAGGTACGTAAGAGTTATTATTACTGTTTTTCGAATATAAGGTCAAAGCTACACTATAAGAGTCATCATCGAAGAATCTTATTAATGATACAGTCCCTGTATATTTAGCACTTTTATCTAATTCTTCAAAATGCAAATTATTGGAAAATGGTTTTTCTGAAAATGGTAATTTTTTAAATGGCAAATCATTCGGATTTGTGTATCTTTTTCTTATTCTTTTATGATCCATTACTTACCCCCTTATTGGAAAATAGATATTGTTTTTGTGATCCTTGCTAAGTCGTATACGTATAACGCAGAGCTAAGCGGAAGCGTTTATGTTCATCTCTGACAATTATATATAACTTTGCCTGAAAGGGTAGCTCGAGTCTCTTCCAATATGAACTGAGCCTGAAGGTGAACCCAGTTTCCAACATGAAATGAGCCTGTAAACTCCAGCACTTTCGTTCATGATGAGAGGATGAAGATCATCATGAACACCACTTTCATCAAAACACTGAAGGACGTGCAAAACCCTCTCTAGCAGGCTCTCTGTCTGAATCCGGGCTAGGATTCCATGGATGAGGCTGGATTCAAGCAATAAGTGCAAGCGACTCCCCGGTGCAGACTTCAAGCTGTGTTCGCCCACCTAAGACCTTTCGAGGCGTGGTATTAATCAATACCACCGTGGTGCGAATATCCTCCCTTGCGGAGACGACACCCTTATTGGTAATGCGGGTTCGAACTGGCTCAAGGGCTATCGTGGTAATGACACCCTGTCAGGTGGCGACGGTTATGACATTCTGTTTGGTGGCTTGGGTAATGATACCTTAACGGGAGGAACCGGTAAGGACTTCTTCATCATCAAGCCGGAAGAAGGTGCTGTCGATACCATCACAGACTTCCACAATGGCGGTCCTGAAAAGATAGTTATTGCGGGTGTTGAAGGCGTTGAAGATTTTACCGATCTTACTGCGACGCAAGTAGGTTCCGATGTACAGCTCAGATTTGGATCTAATCAGACTCTACTTCTGAAGAACCAGCAAGTCGCCCATATTACTGAGCAGGACTTTACCTTTATATCGGATGAATCCTTGTTGGATGCCTATCTGGATATGTTGGCAAATTCAACGATCTGGACAGGTGATGATAATGTTCAGAATGGTCTGCTGCCCGATAGTTTGGGCAATATGACGTATTTTGCACAAGGGGGTAACGATGCCATTGGTGCTGTGACAGGCAATGATGTTCTGGATGGTGGTGATGGTAATGATTTCATTGATGGTGAGTATATCACCAACACCCCGGGAACGGATTGGCTGCAGGGTGGTCAGGGGAATGACCGACTGGAAGGAGGAGGCAGTGATGACTTGCTCTTTGGAGGAAGCGGAAACGATCTGCTGCTTGGTGAAGACGGTCATGATCGTCTGTTTGGTGATTCCGGCCAAGACAACCTGTTGGGTGGAGAAGGCAATGATGTGTTGCAGGGAGGTGATGGCGACGACCTTCTGCAGGGTCAGGGCGGTGACGATACCTTGTACCTTGATGGCGACTTGGGGAATATTGACCTTTCTTCAACGGGAGCCAATGTAGTAACAGGGTTGCTGGGAGGCTCAGGCTCAGACACTTATATTGTCTCAAGGGATAAAACAGGCTCTCAAAATCTCAGCTTGAGTTCATCTAATGGTGTGATGAGAATGTCATCGACCAACTTTATTGCTGACTTTGATGTGAACGCCAATGGTGACAAGATTGACTTGAGCCAGCTTGAGGGTGTCCGGGGATTTCAGGATATTACTGTCACTCAAAGTGTTATTAATGGACTGGCGATTGCCCGCCTGACTATCAATAATGCGGGGCAGGAGTACTTCGTTAACCTCTTTAATACGACAGCGGCCAGTGTGACTGCAGATCACTTTATTTTTGCCAATAGCCAACCTTATGGGTTGGTAACAGACGGGGATGACACTCTGGTCGGTGACGCTGGAGGCAATTATATCGATGGAGGTTCTGGTGCTGATGATATGACAGGCAGAACCGGGGACGACACCTATATCGTTGACGATATCGGCGATAAGGTAAATGAACTGGTTGCCGGTGGTTTTGATCATGTGATCAGTAGTGTCAGCTATGCCCTTGATGCAGAGGTTGAGAGTTTGACCCTGACAGGCAATGAACATCTGATGGCTACAGGTAATGACCAGGATAACCGCATTGTCGGTAATGCCGGTAATAACCTGCTCTCTGGCATGGGTGGCATAGACACTCTGGTGGGCAACGAAGGTAATGATATCTACGTCATTGACAATACCTCCGATCGACTGGTTGAACGCCTGAATGAAGGTACAGATACCGTCATGTCATCGGTCTCCTATACCCTGGGTGATCATCTGGAGAATCTGACACTCTCTGGCTCGGAGAATATCAATGCAACAGGCAATGAGCTGAGCAATATTCTGACCGGTAACCCGGGGCGCAATATCCTGAACGGTTCTGACGGAAATGATGTACTGACAGGCAAGCAGGGTAATGACTACCTGATGGGGGGTGAGGGTAACGATACGTACCGGTTTGCTGCAGGTGATGGTCTGGATATGTTGAATAACCAGAGTACCAATGCTTCGGATCATGATGTTCTGGAGCTGGAAGGTATCAGCAAAGAGAATATCTGGCTGATGCGTTCTGGCAATAATCTGTTGATCGATGTTGTGGGTTCCAACGATGCCATTGTCATTGAAGATTGGTATCGCGATACAAGTCAGCAGTTGGATGAGATTCGTGTCAATGATGCAGTGCTTCTTGCAAACAAGGTTGACAGCCTTGTAACTGCAATGGCTGGTTTCAGTGCCCCACCTGCGGGCAACGCTCAGCTGTCACAGGATACTCGGAATCAAATCGATCCTGTAATCACGGCCAGTTGGCAAGCAGCATAACTTAAGTTGAGTTAAGCAATCTGCAATGATGGTAAGTTCTCTGAGCGGTACTTATCATCATTGTTTCCCCATGATGTAACGTAAGAAATTTTGGGAGCCGAGTACTACTCAAAACATCCCGCTTGGTCGAGGACCAATCAAATCAGCATGATGGGCCATAATCAGCAGAGTGGGTATTTCTTAGCGGTGGGTAGGTCCATTTCGAACAGTGCCACTAGTCTGCTATGCTGACTGCTTCTACAACAAATCGGTCTGAGAACCGCAAACGTTTTGACAAAATAGAAGCAACTCTCGCCATCATCGTAAACCACCTTCAGAAATAGCCATGCCACCTAACAACTCGCTTGACGGGACTGTTCCGCTACCCGTCAGCTTTGAGGTTAAGCGCATCTGAGTCATCATGCTTATACAGTAGAATTGATTATGTTAGAAAGTCTTTCTCTATTGTTACAGATAAAAGTGACTTATATTCACATTGACTTGTCCTAACATGTATATTCAAAACTACGTAATAGGTGTTAGGATGTTAAGAGATAAATTATTATCAGCAGTATTTCTTCTTTGTTTAATAGCAAAAGCAAGTGCTGATGAAAAAGAGTCTAGCTCTGAAGTAATTGAAATAACAACGAAGTATGTATGTAGCCTTCTTGAAGGAAATTACGTTTCCTGTAAGCAGGAAATCATATCAGAGGAAGAAATCAGATTAAAGCTTCAAGATAAAATACAAAAGAAAATGGATCATACCTATCAAATTGTTTATAAGACACCAGTTGGAGGAACTACTCCTGATAGCTTTAATTTAGATAATGATGTTAATAACAAAAACAGCTCTATTCCTGCATGGAGCAATCCTGTAGTGACAACATTCTCAGTAACATCTACAGTCGCAACAATTGCGGGCCCCTTCGTTCAACTAGTTCAAAATACATGGAAAAGTTGTAAAAAAGGGCAAAAACCAGAAGCATCAGATATTTCTTGGGCCTGCATCGACGTTATTGCAAATGGATTGAATGTAGGAATGTTATTAACTCAATATTTTGCACAAGACGTCTCAATTGTAGTATGGGATTATTTATCACAATCAGCCGCAATGGTTATCGAGATAACCATCATTGGAAGCAGTATAGTTTTCTACTTTAAACATAAAACAAAACACGCTCACAATGCAGAATATCTGCCAATCAACTAAAAATGCTCGCTTAAATCGGGTAAGGGCTGGCCTTTCTCCAGCCCTCCCCACAGCACCCGGCATGCGGGTCCGCACCGGGCGGTTCACCGAGGATGCTGAAACCTGATCCATGACTCTTTCAGGGAGACAAACCCGATATTTGCAAGATAAATGTCGTTGAGTGCCTGCTGTGTTGCCCAGCAATGCATACATTCAACACCCACTACAATATTGTTCTGATAAGGTTCGATTAAGGCCTGAAGAGCTGATGGATCAGCCGCTATTTTCTGGTGAACCAAGGTGTCGCCTTGCTAATCAAGAATACAAACGAAGAGCATTCGGGCATGGAGATCAATACCACAGTAGTAAGGGTGAGAGTTGGTGTAGAATCTCATTGGGTCTTCTCCTTTTTTGGTTTGGTCGCCTATTAGCTTACTCAGTAAGCTGGGGAGAAGGCTCAATAGGTACCAATTGGTTCCAGGTGTCGCCTTCGGCGCACCTAAACCAGGCGTTGGCCCTTTCGCATATGAATAAACTTGAGGAAGAATAATGAGAAAAACAATACTTGAGATTTACGCATTACTTATATGTTCTGTAACTCTCATATGTTTTGCAGTTACATCTGGGATAATGCTTTACAATTTAGTTAGCGTAGTAAGTCCAGAGTTTGGTTTGTCTTCACATGATTATAAGCGTCTAAACAATAACGATAGATATTGGAACAATATCAAACCCTCATGTGGAGAATATAGTAAAGAAGGCTGTGGTGAAGCCGGAAAAAGACCTCCAGAAGGAGAGCTTACTAAAAAGAGAGAAGATGCAAGAAAATTAGCTCTTGAAGTAGAAGCTAGAAGTTCAATGCAGACATTTATTAAATCTCTAATCGTAGTAATAATTGATATTTTAATATTTATCCCTCATTGGATAATTGGTCGTAGAGCGAGAGAGAGTAATGGCTAATCGGGTAAGAGTTGATCTTTCTTCAGCTCTCCCCAAACCACCCGGCATGCGGGTCCGCACCGGGCGGTTCACCAAGGATAGTGAAACCTAATCCATAAGTCTTTCAGCGAAACAAGCCCAAGTTGTGCGAGGTAACTGTCGTTGAGTGCCTGCTGTGTTGCAAAGGTTTTGCTTAACCGGTAATACCCT
>NZ_JAHHPN010000957.1:0-32762 GCF_024606325.1 Endozoicomonas sp. ONNA1 | reverse complement strand
GTAAACATTGCCAATAAGGGTACTCGTATAGCTCTGGAGGAAAACCCACACCTGCTGGAAGGTTTGAATATCTGCAAAGGCGTGGTGACTTGTGAGAGCGTTGCTCAGGTACAAAACCTGACCTACAGACCGGCTTCTGAAATGCTCTCTGAAATCTGATGTAAAGATGGTCTGAACCGAATACTCTGGTTTGCTTTTGGCTGCCAGAGTTTTTATTTTTAATAGCGAAAAGAGATTCACACACACACAAATTGATTGATTTTGGGTGGGATTCGGATTTGATTAATTGGCAGTGGTCCAGGTTTGAAGAGCTAACCGGGCAGGAAGTATACAGTATTTTGGAAGCCAGACAGGCTGTCTTTATTGTTGAGCAGGATTGCCCCTATCCCGATGCTGATGGTCTTGATCAGATATCTCTGCACTTATCAGGCTGGGGGGCGGATCGAAATGATCTTGCGGCCTACCTGAGGATTATACCTCCGCCCTCTCCCGACTCCGTTGTCACTATTGGTCGTGTTATTACTACTTCCTCATACCGTGGCAGAGGTTTGGGAAAAGAAATGATGAAACGAGCCTTAGAAAAAGCCAACGAACTCTTTCCTGAATATGATCTTTATCTCAGTGGTCAGGCTCACCTTCAAGCATTTTACGGTGCCTTCGGCTTCAGAGCTGAAGGTGGTATCTATGTGGAAGATGGTATTCCCCATATTGCCATGTTTTCAAGAAGGTCTTGATGACCATCGGCACGAGCGGTCAGTGTTGTCTGAGACAGCTGATTCCACAGCGTGCCAGCTTCTAATATTCATTTCATGGTAGGAATGACAAATTCTGCGCCAGCTCTGATTCCGGTTGGCCAACGGGAAGTAATAGCTTTGCGACGTGTATAAAACTTCACACCTTCCATGCCGTGCATATGCAATGGACCATACAGGGAGCGCTTCCAGCCGCCAAAACTGTGGAATGACATGGGGACAGGGATTGGCACATTAATACCGACCATGCCGATCTGGATGTCATGGGCAAACTGTCGGGCGCTGTCACCATCACGAGTAAAGATAGATGTACCATTGCCGTATTCGTGGTCATTGATCAGGGTGACAGCTGTCTCGAAATCAGGCACACGGACTACTGATAGCACCGGTCCGAATATCTCATCCCGGTAAATGGACATATCGGTGGTGACATTGTCAAACAGGCAACCGCCCAGAAAGTAACCCTCTTCGTGGCCTTCAACAGAATAATTTCTGCCGTCTACGACCAGTTTGGCACCCTGGGCGATACCGGCATCAACATAACCTGATACCTTATTGAGGTGCTCCTGGCTGATGAGGGGCCCCAGTTCAATACCAGGTTCCAGACCATTACCCAGTTTCAGGGCTTTCACTCTGGGAGCCAGACGTTCAATTAGTGCGTCTGCCACATCACCCACAGCAACTGCAACAGAAATAGCCATACAGCGTTCACCCGCAGAACCATAGGCAGCTCCTACCAGTGCGTCAACGGTCTGATCAAGATCAGCATCTGGCATGATAACCATGTGGTTTTTGGCTCCACCCAGGGCCTGAACCCGCTTTCCGTGGTGGCAGCCCTTCTGATAGATATACTCAGCAACAGGTGTAGAGCCAACAAAGCTGACAGCCTGAATATCTTCGGAGGCGAGGATCGTATCCACTGCTTCCTTGTCACCGTTGAGCACATTCAGAACGCCGTCAGGAAGACCGGCTTCTTTCATCAACTCGGCCAGACGGAAAGGAACAGAAGGGTCTTTTTCTGAAGGTTTGAGAATAAAAGTGTTACCACAGGCAATGGCCAGGGGGAACATCCACATGGGTACCATAGCCGGGAAGTTAAAAGGTGTGATTCCTGCCACCACGCCCAGTGGCTGACTGACGGACCACGCATCCACATCCGTTCCGACATTTTCTGTGTATTCCCCTTTCAGCAAGTGAGGGATACCACAGGCGAACTCAACGACCTCCAATCCACGGGTAATATCACCGAGAGCATCTTCCAGAACCTTTCCATGTTCTCTGGTCAGCATTTCAGCCAGCTCGTTACGGTGTTTTTCAACCAGCTCCTTGAATTTGAACAGGAGTCTTGCACGTTTCAGTGGGGTGACATTTCGCCATTCTTCAAAAGCCTGTTTGGCAGTGGCTATGGCCACCTCGACCTCAATGGGACTGGCCAGAGAGACTGAAGCTTCCTGCTTTCCGGTAGCAGGGTTAAAAATGGGTAACTGGCGCACGCTGGGGGCCGAGGGCAAACCGGCGATGAAATGGTTGATTTGAGCACTCATGTCATGGCTCCTTACAGTTCATTACTTTTATTGTTTAGATTGAAACCGTCTCTTTTCAAGGTTACGGGAATTAAGTCTCCGCATGAAGAGCTGAGCACCATGAATTAATGTTCAACCTCCTTTCAACGGCTACTGACAGGTTTCGACAATGGCAAAGTTGTCCTGCATAGAAAGCAGAACCAAAAATCTTGATCTGAATCAATATCTATCACATAAGGGCTTTTGGATTCCGGCTGAATGCAGTTATTCTGGGAATCTACTCAAATTGTTGTTGAGTAGGCTGACTTGAAAAATAGCAAAATGAGGCATGGAGAAACCTTTTGGAAACATTCTGTAAATAGAATAGATCCAGCTTTCACAATATGAGAGTGTTTTTATTTTCATGACTCAATAAGGGGGTTTCTATTCTGATGCCCCGGGCGGAAATGCCTGAATGCTTTGAGGGTCTGTTAAGTTTTCTGGCATTTCAAAATAACAAGAACAAGATAGGAAGAGTGCTATGTCGTTGCTGATCAATAGACTTGTGAAGGATCATGAGCACCTTTTGCGCCTGCTCGATTGTCTGGATCATGAGGTATCCGGATACAAGGATGAAAGTGAGCATACCCCCAGACTCTGGCTGATTCTTGATGCTCTGGACTACCTCCATAATTACCCGGACAGCTTCCATCACCCACTGGAATCCCGATTGCTATCCCGTCTCCGTCCAAGACTGACTGATGCCAGCCAGCGCGCTGTTATGGCAGAAGTAGAGGCTGAGCATAAAGAAATACGTCAGTTCACCACCAGTCTGATAGAGCGTTTCAGTGCCTTGAGTATGGATCAGGTTATCCCGGTCAATCAGCTGTTGGCGGATTATCAAAAATACGTTGAGTTGCAGAGGGCACACATAAAGAAAGAAAACAGGGTTTTGATCCCCGCTATGAAAGCCATTCTGACAGAAGAAGACTTCAAGCAGGTGAACGAGGCTCTGAAAGTGACTCCAGATCCTCTGTTCGGATCCCATACCTGGGAATCCTATGAGAACCTGTATCAGTTTGTGGTGGGAGTTCCCGTTGAACAGGTAGCTTCCGAAGTACACTGAAAATTTGCCGTCTCGGAGGGGCAGTTTCTGAAGCCTTTGTTTTTAATCCTGAAGTTCTGGTCGTTTTCGAAAATAGTCTAAAGCTTCCGGGTTTGCCAAGGCATCGGTATTGGCAATCGGTTTATCATGGACAACATCCCTGACGGCCAGCTCAACGATCTTGCCGCTGATGGTTCTCGGAATATCAGGTGTTTGGAGAACAACCGCAGGTACGTGGCGAGGCGTTGTATTGGCCCGAATGGTCTTTTTTATTTCGCTGATGAGTGCGTCATCCAGGATGATGCCATCTCGTAACTTAACAAACAAAATGACCCTGACATCGCCTTCCCACTCCTGACCAATGGCAACACTTTCGAGTACCTCTTCGACCTTTTCAACCTGTCGGTAAATTTCCGCAGTACCAATTCTCACGCCACCCGGATTCAGGACAGCATCTGCCCTGCCATGAATAATCACCCCTTTATTGACTGTCAGTTCACCAAAGTCTCCATGGGCCCAGACCCCCGGGAACTGGTTGAAATAGGCTTTGTGATACTTTTTGTTCTCAGGGTCATTCCAGAATCCAATAGGCATTGAGGGGAAACTGGACTGACAGGTCAGCTCGCCTTTTTCTTTCAACAGGGGTTTGCCTTCAGGGTTGACGAATTGAACGTCCATTCCCAGCCCTCGGCACTGAAGCTCCCCTCTAATGACCGGCAAGGCAGGGCAGCCCAGAGCAAAGCAGGAAATAATATCGGTACCACCGGAAATAGAGGATAGACAAAGGTCTTTTTTGATGTCCCGGTATACATAATCAAAACTCTCGTGAAGCAAAGGAGAGCCAGTAGACAGAATGGTTTTCAGTTTTGGCAGGGAGTGAGATTCAACAGGTTTAACCCCGGCCTTTTCCAGTGCTGCAATGTATTTTGCACTGGTCCCGAAAACAGTGATCCCTTCTTCTTCAGCGATATCCATAAGGCTTCGTGGTTCAGGATGAAAGGGGGAACCATCATAAAGAACGACAGTGGCTCCCAGCGCAAGAGAAGAAGCCAGCCAGTTCCACATCATCCAGCCGCAGGTAGAAAAATAAAAGAGGGTGTCTTCGGGTTTTACATCCGTGTGTAAAGACAACTCCTTCAGATGCTGTAAAAGGGTACCACCATGTCCATGTATGATGCACTTTGGTGCTCCTGTCGTCCCGGAAGAATACATAATGAACAGAGGGTGGTTGAAATCTACCGCTACAAACTCAGGTGTATTGCGGTCTGGAACAATAAAATCGTCGTATAAACTCGATGAAGTCAGGGAGCTGATATCGGCATCACTGCCAAGGAATGGCACAATGACGGTTTGTTCGATAGAAGGGATTTGCGCCTGAATGGACTGAACTTTTTCCAGGCATTGAATCGGCTTGCCACCATAAAAATAGCCATCAATGCTGAGTAGTACTTTTGGGGTGATTTGCCCAAAACGATCCAGAACACCCTGAATACCAAAATCTGGTGAGCAGGAGGACCAGACAGCTCCCAGCGCGGTAGTCGCCAGCATCATAATCAGGGTTTCAGGGCAGTTGGGCATAAAGGCCGCCACTCGGTCTCCTTTGCTGACCCCGAGGACTTTGAGTCCAGCTTGCGCTGCTGCAACCGCTTTAACCAACTCACCATAACTCAAGGTGATACGCTGGCCATCTTCCCGTCTGAAAATCAGCGCGTCTTCTGTGGTTCTTTCGGCATTTTTGCTATGCCGGAGCATGTGTTCTGCATAGTTGAGAGTCGAGTCCGGAAACCACTTTGCCCCCGGCATTTGATCATGGTGGCAGACAGAAGAAGGGGCACTGTGAAATTGGATGTCTACAAATTTTGCCACGTTATCCCAAAAAGCATAACGATCGCTGACACTCCAGTCATAAAGGGAGTGGAAATCAGTCAGATCCTGAGCAGTGACGTCATTGACTGACTGAATGAATGCGTGAAGATTTGACGATTGAATCCGGCTCTCGTCAGGTGCCCAGAGCTGCGTCATATTTGATCCTGTCTTGTTGTAGTGCCAGCCCGGCGTTCGAGTAGGAACGGATACCCAGTTGATGGCAGATGAATGTCGAGGCTTCGAGAAGCCTGTCCATCTGCACGCCAGTTTTAATGTTCAGGCCTGCCATTAAATAGAGCACATCTTCAGTGGCAACATTGCCAGAGGCTCCCGGCGCGTAGGGGCATCCACCCAGACCGGCAACTGCCGAATCCACCACTGTCAGACCCTCTTCAAGGGACGCGTATATATTGGTTAATGCCTGTCCATAAGTGTTGTGGTAGTGAGCGGCAAGATGCTCCATAGGTACTTCACGACCACAGGCTTCCAATACTCGTTTAACCCTGAGAGGTGTTCCTGTACCTACAGTATCGCCAAGGGAGACTTCGTAGCATCCCATTTGATAGAGTGCTTTGGTCACTTCGGCTACTTGCTGAGGCGTGATGGCGCCATCATAGGGGCAACTGATAATGCAGGAAACATAGCCCCTGACAGGAATATTACTCCGTCTGGCCAGTTCCAAAACTGGCTCAAAACGTTTAAGACTTTCGGCAATGGAACAGTTGATATTTTTCTGGCTGAATCCTTCGGAAGCTGAGGCAAACACCGCTGCCTCGTCTACTCCTGCTTTCAGAGCATCTTCCATCCCTCTGAGATTGGGGGTTAAAGCGGTATAAACAACGTCACATTGACGTTTGATAGTCTGGAAAACTTTATCCGAGTCCGCCATCTGGGGAACATATTCAGTGGAAACGAAACTGCCGGTTTCGATGTGCCGAAGGCCCGATTGAGACAGTAAGTTGACCAGCTGAACACGTGTTTCCGGAGAAGTTGGTGTTGGCAGATTCTGGAGTCCGTCACGGGCTCCAACTTCGACAATACGGACAGACTCAGGCAGCATGTTCACTTTCCTCCCTGAACGCCATGAGCGATGAACCAGCGTCCACCCTGTCGCCTGCTTGATAAAAGACTGACTCAATCATTCCGTCACAAGGAGCATAAATAGTGTGTTCCATTTTCATGGCTTCCATGACCAGCAGAGCGGTGCCGGCATGGACCTGCTGTCCCGCTTCGACCATCACTGAGTTGACGGTACCGTTCATTGGCGCCAACATTGCCTCAGAGCCATCCTGTGCGGTCAGGCATTGTCCTGAAAGGCTCAACTCAACGCTGAAGTCAGGGAAGAATATCTTTAGCCTGGCTTCGGGCAATGGGACCACGCGACATTTTGTTGAAGAAAACACCGTGTTGTGGCCAACCGACAGTTGTCCTGACAAACAACCTGACTCCACCTCATACCAGTGAATATCAGCCTGACAATAGCCATCAGGTAGACTCACTTTGAACCTTTCGGACGTTTTTTCCAGCGAAATCACGTAGGGTTGATGGTTCAGAAACAGAGTTATCTGAGAAGGTGCCACAGCAGCCGGCAATGAACCCTTGTATTGAGATTGATGGAATTGGTATAAGGATCCTGCAATCAACGACACTCTCAATTGATCACGATTCAGTTCTGTCTGAGGTGGATACTGGTCAATAAAGTGTGTCGATAACTCAGCCTTTCTGAAGGCAGATTCATTGACCAGATGCAGCAGAAAGTCCCGGTTATCACTCAAGCCGGCCTGTTGATAGTCAGACAAAGCCTGAGACATTTTATCAATAGCTGCTTCACGATTTTCAGCCCAGACCACCAGTTTTGCCAGCATTGGATCATAGTGGCTGGAGATATGATCACCCTGTTGTACACCGGTATCGATGCGGACATGATCCTTAGCCTGGGGCCATTGCAAGTCCATGATTTTTCCGGAGGAAGGTAAAAAGTCTTGATTAGGACTTTCGGCGTAGATTCGAGCCTCAAGGGCATGGCCATGACATTGCAGCTGATCTTGTGTCAGAGGCAAGGATGCACTAGCGGCAATAGCCAGTTGCCATTCAACCAGATCCTGCCCGGTAATAGCCTCAGTGACAGGGTGTTCAACCTGAAGTCGTGTATTCATTTCCATGAAATAGAAACGTTCACCGTCAACCAGGAACTCAACTGTACCGGCTCCCCGATACTCTATGGCCCTGCCGGCTGCGACTGCGGCTTCACCCATACTTTTTCGCATGGAGTCAGGGAGGTTAGGAGCTGGGGCTTCTTCGATGACTTTCTGGTGACGGCGCTGTAAAGAACAGTCACGGTCGAAAAGATATATTCCTTCATTGTTCTCATCAAAAAAGATCTGAACTTCTACATGGCGAGGTCGGGTGATATACGACTCCAGAAGCAGGTGGTCATCACCAAAACTTTTCAGGGCCTCTCTTCGGGCAGCCTGAAGACCTTCCTGCAACTGGTCTGAATGTTCAATAATTCTCATGCCCTTGCCGCCACCACCCAATGCGGCTTTGACCATCAGAGGGTAACCTATGCGTTCTGCCTCGAGGATCAGGGTTTCATCAGACTGATCGCAGCCGTGATAACCGGGACACACAGGGACACCGGCCTTTTCCATCAGGGCTTTGGCTTCACTTTTTGAACCCATTGCTTTGATGGCTTGGTGACCGGGTCCGATGAAGTGAATACCGGCGCTATGACAGGCCAGAGCAAAGTCTGCATTTTCTGAGAGAAACCCATAGCCGGGGTGCACCGCCTGAGCGCTGGACTGTTGGGCAACTTCAATCAGTTTTTCAGTGCACAGGTAGCTTTCCTGTGCAGGCGAAGAGCCAATGTAATAAGCTTCATCAGCCAGGGTTTTATGAAGGGCCCGGTAATCTGCATCGGAATAGACAGCGACTGTCTTAATTCCCAATTTTTTGGCGGTATTTATCACTCTGCAGGCGATTTCACCCCGGTTGGCAACCAGGATTTTATCGAAATGTTTTACACTCCGTAGACTGTTGTTCGAGCTCATGGCTGTCTTCTCGCTCATGACTGTCTTCTCGCTCATGGCTGCCTCCATGACGGTATGCGTTTTTCAAGGAATGATGCCAGGCCTTCCTGACCTTCAGGAGAGACTCTGATGCGGGCTATCTCCTGGCAGGCCATTTCGACAAACTCTTCATTAATGGGTTTGTTATGAACTTTATGAAGCATGTTTTTGGCCAGTCGAGTCGCTTCAGGAGCATTACCAAGAAGCTGTTGAGTTAGCTCTTCTGCTTTGGTGTCGAGTTCTGATTCAGGCACCCGTTCATGCAGCAATCCCAACTCAAGCGCTTTTTCTCCAGAGAAGACTTCTGCACTCAGAAAGTAACGACGGGCCTGACGGGTACCTATGGCCTGGACAACGTAAGCGCTGATGACGGCCGGGATCAGGCCAATTTTGACCTCACTCAGGCTAAAACGGGTATTCTCTGCTCCCAATGCGATATCGCAGGCACAAATCAGTCCAATAGCACCACCAAATGCAGCGCCCTGAACCACTGCCATGGTAGGTGCTGGAAAGTGATTCAAGGTGTGGAGTAGCTCTGACAGTGTACGTGCGTCGTCGTAGTTTTCCTGTTCACTGAGGTGAATGGCGTTCTTCATCCAGTTAAGATCACCTCCGGCAGAAAAATGTTTGCCGGAGCCTCTGAGTTGCAGCAGTCGTGTCTCTTTACCCGACAGCTGTTTCAGGGCCGCAATCAGTTCGCTGATCAGTTCTGCATTAAAAGCATTACCCACTTCCGGACGGTTCATGGTTATGCTGGCAACGCCATTGCTGGTGGTCTCGATAATGAGAGAGTTGCTCATGGTATTACCTCCCTGCCTTACATTCTGAAAACACCAAAGCGGGTTTCTTCGATGGGCGCATTCATGGCTACAGAGAGGCTCTGGCCCAGAACGTCACGGGTATTGACGGGGTCAATAATGCCATCGTCCCAGAGCCGGGCACTGGCATAAATCGGATTGCCTTTGTGGTCATAGGTTTCGATGACCGGTGTTTTAATGGCGGCTTCTTCTTCGGCAGAAAGGGTTTTCCCCTTTCGTGCGAGACTGTCTTTTTTAACCTGGGCCAGAACTTCTGCTGCCTGTTCACCGCCCATCACTGAGATTCTGGCATTAGGCCAGATCCAAAGAAATCTCGGGTCATAAGCCCGCCCACACATACCGTAGTTGCCTGCACCAAAACTGCCGCCAATGATGACGGTGAGTTTTGGAACGGTTGCACAGGCCACCGCATTGACCATCTTGGCGCCGTCTTTTGCTATGCCCCCTGCTTCATAGTTTGAACCCACCATGAAGCCTGTGATGTTTTGCAGGAAAAGCAAAGGTATACGTCGCTGGCAACATAATTCGATAAAGTGAGCCCCCTTCTGGGCCGACTCTGAGAAGAGAACTCCGTTGTTTGCCAGAATGCCGACCGGGTGACCATGAATTCTGGCAAAGCCGCAGACCAGAGTAGTGCCATAGCGGGCCTTGAATTCATCAAATTCGGAACCATCAACGATTCGGGCAATGACTTCACGAACGTCATAATTCTGTTTCAGATCGGAAGGGATCAGGCCATAGAGTTCGCCGGGGTCATAGACGGGAGGAATGGGCTTTTCTAATGGGAAGGGATGAGTTTTCTTTTTGTTCAATCTGTCAATGGAACTTCTGACAAGTTCAAGGGCGTGGGCATCATTTTCTGCCATGTAATCCGCCACACCTGATTGTTCACAATGAACCCCGGCACCACCCAGCTCTTCTGCCGTGACCTCTTCTCCGGTGGCGGCTTTGACCAGAGGTGGGCCTGCCAGAAAGATAGTGCCCTGATTTCTGACGATAATGGTTTCGTCTGCCATAGCCGGCACATAGGCTCCTCCTGCCGTACAGGAGCCCATAACTGCGGCAATCTGGGGAATTCCTTTGGCAGACATGTTGGCCTGGTTAAAGAAGATTCGACCAAAGTGTTCTCTGTCCGGAAATACTTCATCCTGGTAGGGAAGGTTGGCTCCTCCGGAATCAACCAGGTAGATGCAGGGCAGATGATTTTGTTCGGCAATGGTCTGGGCGCGCAGGTGTTTTTTACCGTAAGCGGGAAGTAACTGCCGCCTTTGACAGTAGCATCGTTGGCCAGAATCATACATTCGATGCCAGCAACAAAACCTACGCCTGCAACAACACCGGCGCAGGGGGCTTCATTATCGTAGATGTCGGCAGCGGCAAAGCGGCCTACTTCTAGAAAAGGGGAGTTGGGATCAAGCAAATGGGCAATGCGATCCCGGGCTAACAACTTTCCTCTGGCAGTATGGTTTTCTCTCGATTTTTGACTGCCGCCTTGGGCAATGGTTTCAAAACGAGCATTGATCTGGTCCACCAGAGCCTGCATGTGTCGGCGGTTGTTGTGGAATTCGGGGCTGTCGGGTGCCACTTTTGAAGATAGTACGGGCATATTGATCGCCTCTGATGAAGCCGTTTTTTTGCTCATAGCCTTGCAGCGTTGCGATAGAGGTTAGATCACATCCTGCATGCCAAGGCTATGGCTGTTTCGGAATGTATGATTGTTGTTATGGCAGCATGGTTGTCCTGAGAGAGCAGTGCTGCGTGGCGATGTTAGCGAGACTCCTGGAAAAGTTCTCTGCCGATCAGCATACGACGGATTTCTGATGTACCGGCACCTATCTCATAGAGCTTGGCATCTCTAAGCAGGCGACCGGTTGGATATTCATTGATGTAGCCATTACCACCCAAAATCTGAATGGCGTCCAGTGCCATCTGGGTAGCACGTTCAGCACAATAAAGAATGACACCGGCTGCGTCTTTTCGGGTACTTTCACCACGATCACAGGCAGCCGCAACTGCATAAAGGTAAGCTTTACTGGCATTCATCTGGCTGTACATGTCAGCCACTTTGCCCTGGATCAACTGAAACTCACCAATGGACTTGCCAAACTGTTTACGGTCATGAATGTAGGGAATTACGACATCCATACAGGCTTGCATAATGCCGGTTGGGCCTCCGGACAGAACCACTCGCTCATAGTCCAGTCCACTCATGAGCACCGATACCCCTTCATTGACGGCACCCAGTACGTTTTCTTCAGGCACTTCGCAATCTACAAACACCAACTCACAGGTGTTCGATCCTCTCATGCCCAATTTGTCCAGCTTTTGAGCACGAGAGAAACCTTTGGCGTCTCGTTCAACGATGAATGCGGTAATGCCTCGGGAACTTTTTTTGGGTTCGGTTTTGGCATAAATGACGTAGGTGTGGGCATCCGGGCCATTGGTGATCCACATCTTGCTGCCATTCAGAATATATCTGTCGCCTTTTTTCTCGGCTTTCAGTTTCATGCTGACAACATCTGAACCTGCGTTAGGTTCGCTCATGGCCAGAGCGCCGATGTGCTCGCCGCTGATCAATTTGGGAAGGTATTTCTGCTTCTGTACTTTGTTGCCGTTACGCTTGATTTGGTTTACACACAGATTGGAGTGTGCCCCATAACTGAGAGCAACGGAGGCAGAAGCCCGGCTGATCTCTTCCATGGCGATGACATGAGCGAGATAACCCATGTCTGAACCACCGAGTTCTTCTTCTGCCGTTATGCCAAGCAAACCCATAGCTCCGAACTTTTGCCAGAGGTCCATGGGAAACTGGTTGCTGCTGTCGATTTCCCGGGCGCGGGGAGCAATTTCATGATCGCAAAACTGTCTGACCTGCTCTCTCAGCAGGTCATTGGTTTCACCCAGATTGAAGTTGAGTGTCAGGTAATTCATCGAACGTATCTTTGTTTAAATTATTCTTAGACTATAGTCATTGTGTGGCTATAGGCATTTCAATTCGTGATTACAGTTCCGAAGATCTTTCCGGATATCCACCTAAACAGCAACTATTGGATAAATAACTTCACAGCATGATGTTAGTGTTCCATTTCTGAGGGAAAACGTAAATGCTTATATTATCGAAAGTCGCCTATTGTACGACAGAAAAATGTTACCTGTGATGACCTGAGTAACGGTTGTGACTGTTCCATGAACTCCCGTAGTCAAAGTGATCAATAGCGATGGCGTCTGGGTATCTATTGCATGGATAACGGTAGAAAAGTCCTGCTTTGTCAGGGACTGGCATGTATTCTGACTCGTTTAAATACAGGCCAGGCAATCTGTAGAGCGAGTCCGCTTTTACAATGCAGAAGTCATTCCCTGCCTCTCTTAACTTAACGGCAGTTTCAGTCAGCAAGCTGCCCGGGCGAAACTCTTGCACCTTTGGCGCCCAGTCAATGTAGGGGTAAATTTTGGTATGGGGAAGCATTAGCCACCCTGTTTGTTCGTCCGCTGCTGCAGCCCTGTACCAACTGTCTATCCCCAGCAGAAAAAAAGCCGGACCGAAAATGTCTACTTTGGAATGGGGTACTTCATCTTCCAGAGGAGGGATGGATAACAGCAGGTTATTGAGCGCCGGGTGATTGGCCTCAGCGGCAAAAAAAGCGTTGCTCAAGTAGCCTTGCTGAGACGTCAAAAATGCAAACTCATTAGCCGTTATGAGTGTGTATAGAGGTTGTTTAATGAGGTCGGCCATTTCATTGGGATTAAGCAGTTCAAACTTCATATCGAAATAGAAACCGCCGAATTCGTGGACGATTCGATATCTCAGGATGTCGCCCAGACTAGCGAGGTGACTATCGTCAGACGTTCTGTTGCGTTCCAGAATAGCCTTAATGACCGAATGCTCATTATCAAAAAGTTCATTAATGGAGTATTCTTTTGTGGTGTATTCTGACTCGGTCCAGGTATGTCGAATGATTTTTCCATTCCGTTCGAGGAAGTTGTTCTGAGTGGCTCGCCACAGGTTATACTCCCAGCCCTTGACCTTTTTAAAACTCTGACTGACGATATCCAGGTATTCGGGTACTTTTGCACCAATCCAGATTTGATGAATCTTACCCGGGATGGCCGCTTCTGTGCTGCCTGAAAGTACGGCAAACAATAAAATGAGTGGTCGACAGACGCTAAAAAATACTGGGTGTGCCCAACTTTTTACAAGCAGATCACGGTTGTTTGTGTTTATCAATTTGGAATCCATTTTTTAATCTGTACAGTAAAATAAGACTTCAGCTATCAGTGGAGTTCGCCCCCAAAGGCCACAGATGTTAAGCTGATGTTCGATTTAAGGGACTTGGCACAGCTCTTTCAAACTGCTTTGAAGAAGGGGTGTAGCCATTGTTCCATCATTGGAAACGAAAAAGGGTTTTAATGGTCTGCATCTCTTCGACATTCGTCGAGATAATATAGACAGGCTTTCGACAATGAGTAGCCGGTATAGCTGAACTGACCATTTTTTCTCTGAATGATATTAAAATGAGTAATTTGATTAAGCTGAATAGCTTGATTTTTATGGCACCACTATGAATGCATTAATACAGCTGACAGACGCCAAGGAAGCGCTGGTAAAAGCAGCGGAAAAGCTGATAGCTGAGAGGGGGCTGGATGCGGTTTCAGATCGTGAAATAGCCAGAGCCGCAGGACAGAAGAATAATTCTGCTGTTCAGTATCATTTTGGTGACCGGGCAGGGCTGATTAACGCCATTCTGGATTTCCGAATGATCCCTCTCAACCAGAAGCGTCATGAGATGCTTGATGAGCTTCTCAACCATAAAGAACCACCAACTACCAGAGATCTGGTGAAGGTTTTGTTGCTTCCATACATGGCAAACCTGAAAACCTCAAGAGAAGAGAGTTCCTATACCAGTCTGGTCTGTCATCTGTTTCAGCGAGGTAATCATCAGATCGCTGCGATGGATACCCCCAGAAGCAGCTCTCTGGTTCGTATGACCGAGGCATTTGGTACCATTTTGCCACATTTGAGTGTCAAAGAGCTCCGTGCCCGGCTCGCTTTTATGGGGTCCATAGTGATTCATACAGTAGCTCGCTGGGATCAGCAGTGCCGCCTGGACCCTGAGACCTGGACACCAGAACATATTAGCCAGCAGGCCCGGTTCCTCATTGAGTTTCTGGCGGGAGGAATGGATCAGGATGCTCTGGCTGATTAAGCCCGACTCAGGAACCAGAATTCCCCGACGAGGAAGATACTCTTTCAGAATCTGACCACTGGTTTTTTAAATAGTGATTTACAGCTAAGGCCGTGGTGGATGAGAACGATTAAATTGTTTTGATGAGTGGCCTGAAAAAATGAATCGGGTTCGGGTTCATACACCGGCAGGGAAAGCAGATCGGAAAAAGATCACCCAAACTCGATTCGAGAGTAAGCGAGTTCAGATAATATCAATATCCGCAACGCAATCGAAAATATGGTTGGGCTTGTAAGGGACCTTATCGATATCAGCGAGTCGGGATACACCGGACAAAACCAGAATGGTTTCAAGGCCGGCCTGAAAGCCCGCAAGAATATCAGTGCGCAGGTTGTCACCTACAATGACGGTGTTGTCTGAATGTGACCCCATTTTGTTCAGGGCGGCACGTATAATCCAGGCACTGGGTTTGCCCACATAGAATGGCTTTTTGCCAGTAATCCGCTCGATAGGAGCACACAGTGCACCGCAGGCCGGAGTCATATTGGGACCGTGGGTATCAGGGTTTGTGGCAATAAAACGTGCTCCTTCAGACACAAACCGGGCTCCGGTGTGGATCATGTTCCAGTTGTAATTCTTGGTTTCACCCACGACGACAAAATCCGGATTGATATCGGTAATGGCAAAGCCTGCTTTATACAGTTCGTGAACCAGGGCACCCTCGCCGATGACATAAGCTTTCTGACCTTCCTGCCGTTTAAGAAATTCTGCTGTAGCCATGGCAGAAGTGAAAAAGCAACTTTCCGGAATAATGATGCCGACAGAAGCAAAACGGTTCTGCAGGTCTTTCTCGGTCTGGGAGGGATAGTTGGTTAGCATGACCAGAGAGATGTCCCTCTCCAGCATACTGTGAATGAAATCATCAGCACCGGGAATCAGGGTGTTGTCATGCAAAATCACGCCGTCAATGTCACAAATTACGCTTTTAGACATAATACTATCTGATCAGGTTAGACTCTGAGAAGGGCATTATAAAGGGCTTGAAAGCCAGAAGGCCAGAAAGCTTTCCAGCCCGAAGTGCCAGCGTCTGATTACGCTGTTGTTAACCAAATCTGAAAATCGTGTATCCACTTCACGATGGCCACCAAAACCTCTCTTGCCTTTGTGCAGACAGCTACAGCTTTCGGTATACTTAACTTACTCAGTCAAAGTCGTTTAACCCGCTGGTTAGTTGCCTGATCTGGAGGGTGTCGCAAAAGTGCTTTATTCTGTAGTCCTTGAGGTGATTCCCGTTCAATACATACAAAAAAACAGGACTGAGCACCATTGTGATCAAATATCATCTGATTTTATTCAGAAAGCTGTGATAGTCATCAGGGTTCAGTCCCAGTTTCTGCAAGTATTGGACGGTCGAAAAGAGAACTTCCCCGGTACTATAGTCTTTGCTGGATCTAACATCGTCAGGGACGGGCTGAATCGGCTCATTGCGCTTTCGACGTTCATGAATATATTCGAACCAGGTTTGTAAAAACTGATTAACCAATTTTAACTCCCTCAAATTTTCAGGGCAGCGGAAAAAACGAAACTCTATTGTACCATAGGGTTGGATCATCTCTGTTCCTGGAATATGCAACAAAGAAATAGCCATATATTTGTCTATCTCTACATCAGAAAACCCACCAAACATTTGTTGTAAAGGAGCCATCTGTATCAGATGACTGTATATTTTTGAAAACCGCTTAAGCTTCTCCAGTTTTTCTGAATCGGTTTGCCAATGACCATTCGGTTTTTCACAATTGAATCCCTCTAATTTTTCATTGTACGTAGCAATCATCCAGTTTATCCGCTCAATGGCTAACCCCCTCATATCAGAATAATCAGAAAACAATTTATACCATTGACTCTCATCATCATTGATGATTCGGTCATTATTCCCGAATGCTCTTAGTAAATAGGGATTGCTCTCAATCTCCCTCTGCAATTCCAAAAGAACACTCGGATCACCGTGGGTGGCACTCAATGCATCGACATGCTTGTGACCGGAAGAATAACCTATAAGCCCATCTTGAATCATTGAATCAACCACTTCAAAGACTTTTTCAAAACAACTGTCCACATTGGCTTCACCATCATGGTATGGTTTACAATTCACCTCAAACCATGCATCACCATCCATAGTAGGAGTTATGTGGAAAAGACCATCAAAAGTTAAGTTATGAGTGCCAACACCTGCCTTGTTAGCCCCTGACTTTTTCATACGATCTTCAAATATGGGAATATAATTGCTATCTTGTAGGCTTCCCGTTTCAATTATTGAAGTTATATCGTATTCCAGCTCTTCACCAAATATGAGGTTTAGGTTATTATCAAGCGTTATATCTTGTTCCAGGCAGTCTTGCTTTTCTTCAAGCATATCATTAAGAGTACCTAACCAAAGTTTTTTAAGATTCGGTCCAATGAGAACTTCATTAAAAGATTTTCTAAGGGTATTATTTTTTCGTAGAGCGTCAGTAATAAGATTTCTACTCATTGCATTTTCATTAAAATCCATCAATTTCCTTGATTCATCAGTAAGTTCTCGTCTGTAGAGGGTGATCAATTCCATGAGATTAAGAAATTCTGAAAAACAGCCATTACCAAAAAATATTTTTTCAAAAAAACGAAATGCATCATGCCGAGCTAACAGGTAGTACTTATTTTTAAATTCATTATGATGTCCATGGTATATGTAAAGATAGTCGGCTAATAAAGCACCAAGATAGTAGTATTTATATGTCTTGTTATTAAGTAATGACTCACTTTTTCGTTGAGAAAATATTCTGGATAAAATGGAATCTATTTTTTCAATATTTTTAGTGCTAATTCTAAGGTCAGGTCGATATTTATGGGTATCAGTTTTAAAAGTAAATTTCTGGTTTGTTAACATTCCTTCCATATATAATATGAAATCTACAAAAATTTCTTTAACATTGTGTTCAGTAGTCATGACATTACCTCGAAAATGGACATGTTCAAAATCCTTTCTTTTTTCATTCTCGATTATTCTTTCGATAGAAAAATCATGTTTCTCAGTGAGTTTATTAATAGTATTTAAGAAATGCCCGGCTGCCTCTTGAGGTGTCAAGTATGGAGTATTTAAGCTGAGGTTTGAGTCGATTCTCCTGCGCTTGCCCAGTTTTACTTTTAATGATCCTTGTTGCCTTTGATTTTCGGTTTGATCCCCTTTTTTGGTCTGCCGATCACTATCAACTTTGTCATTTCCTGTCAGATTTTCCTTTGAATTACCCAGACTGATAATATCGGGAATGTCACCAGTATTCCCTTTCAAAAAGGCATTTTTAGCAGTATCAGGCAAAAAGAATGAAAAAGTATTCAAGACATTCGCCTGATTATTAATAATCTCATTTTTTTCGTCGGCTAATGGATAGAGGTTATTCTTTTCTTTTTCAGAAAACTCTGTGTTCTTTTTGTGATCGAGTTCTTTAAGCTCTTTTTTTACTTTATATGTTGCACTCTCTAGAAAGTGGTTTTTCCAAACTGGGAAAGTTGGTATTTCTTTTTTCTTGAAGGCATCAAGTAGTAATTTTTCAACACTGTTTCTTTCAATAGGAAGTATTATCGGAAAAGACTTGCTTGTGTAAGCCGGAATTAAAGCTCCCTGACGGCAGAGAGTCAAGGGTTGAGAAGCTATCGCATGTGAAGCAGTCATGAATAACCAGATAAAAATAATTGCTGACTTCATAATCGGAAAAGTTATCTTTATTAATCTGTTTAAATGCCAAGATCCTGAATAGTTTTATTCGGCGACTCCAAGTACACTCTATAGCAAGCGTTTTAGTCGATAAGTCTGAATATTCCAATTATTCAATTAAAAAATATCAACACGAAAGCTGATAAGTGTGTATAGAGTATCTTTGATACTATGCATGATCTTGTGTAGTTGTCTGGCTTGAAGATTAATTGCCATCGAATAAGCTAGTTACATATTGGGAAATAATCAAATGTGCTGGCGAAATAATCACAATTGCTCAGCCCTTATGACCAAAACATGAAGGTCCATTGGACTGAAAAAACTCAAGGGCTTCAGAATAAAGCACTTTTGCATTAATGACCGTTGTTTATTAAAAGCCCATGCCTAACAGCCTTAAAAGCAGGAAAAAAACTGCAGTCGTATAATCAAACAGCTATTTTTATTCAAAAGACAATAAGAAAGGCTGTTGCAAAAGTCCTGAGCTTCGCTGGTACTGCTTTAAAAAGTGACTCAGCTTTGCCCGCTACTTTTGCAACACCTTCCGGATCAGGGAACGATCCAGTGGGTTAGACGACTTCGACCGAGTAGCCAGACCACTGCAGTGCTGGCCAGCATGGTCACAACAGTCCAGAAGGGAATCATGATAATAGCACTCGCAGGGTAGAGGTCGTAGGCTCTGACGGGCCAGAGCAGAAGAGGGTGTACCAGGTATATGCCCAGACTGTAACGGCTGAGAATTGAAATAATGCTTTTGCTTCTCCCCTGAAATTTATCGCAGTAGTGTTTGGCCAGGCAGAAAACCATGGTTGCCACGAGAACGGTATTAATGGTTTTATAAGAGTTGAATCGACCAGAACTGTACGTTCCTTTCTCGTTGCTAAGCCAGAACACTCCGCCTAAAGTGAGTATCAGTCCAAGAATACCGCCAAAAATAATCAATGATTGATACCTACGGGTATCATACTTCGCAAGGCAATATCCCCAGATTAAATAACCACCGTACAGGAGTGTATTGATATGCCAGAAAGTTTCGATCCTGATCAGGTAACTTAATGTCAGCCATAACCAGACCCCTGCCATAAATTTAAGCAGGTCATCGGGCATGGCCTGCACAGCAGGCTTCAGAAAAGGGATGACAAGATAAAGGGGAATAAAATAGTAATAGAAACCAAGGTGGTACCAGGTACTTTCATAGGGAAGTTCTTTCAGGGTATTAATAGCCCTGGTCCACTCGTAATCAAAAGTGGGTGTGAGTCCTGCCAGAAAGGAATAAAACACGGCCCAGAAAAGAAAGGGCACCAGAACTTTCATCACCCGTCGTCTCAGGAAGTAATTCAGGTCAAAAGGGCGCTTGTCCGATAAAAACAGCATGCCGGTGATCATGATAAAAATGGGTACGCACCAGCGGGAAAAACTGTTAAAAGTGACTGCCGTGAGCCAATCTGACATGGGGATTTGTCCGTAAAGCTCGCGATAGGGTCCCAGCACGTGGATCATAATCACAGCTATTGCGGCCACAACACGCAATAGGTCCAGATAAAACACAGGTTCTCTTTTTGATGACATTGGCCTGATTCTTTTTGCTAGGTAGCTGTCTATTATGATATTTGATCAATCGCTTTTCAGGAGGGAAATTACTTATATTACTCTCCTGTTCTTCTGTCACAAGAGAGCTAAACTTCCCCCTGAAAAAGAGGACTATCTGATTTCGGCACAGCACGCCTGTGGTTGCATCTCTGGAATGGGCGCGGCTTTTGTCGGGAGTGGGGCATTGGCAAGGGCATTTCATTTCGATAAGTTAATAAAAGAGGGTCATGGATGAGAAAGCGGGAGCTGAATTATGTATATTCTGCGACTGAATGCTGCCGGACAACCGGTGGAGTGGCTGACCTGGCAGGAGACAGTGTGTCTCTATTCAAGAGACCTGATCCGCTGGAGTCTTGGCGATATCATATATCGGGTAAGAGGCGGCTATAACCGATGGCTTGGTACCCAGACGGTCATTGAATTACCCAGCATCATTGCCTGTGGCGGTAAACGACACTTTCCTGCCCGTACCAACCCTGCCTTGACTAACTCTTCTCTATTCGAACGTGATAATCACCAGTGCATGTATTGTGGCAAGTTCCTGTCACGCCGGTTTTTGACCCGCGACCATATCCTGCCGACTTCAAGGGGTGGGCAAGACGACTGGATGAATGTAGTCGCGGCCTGCAAGCGATGCAATCAATTCAAAAGCGATCGTTTGCTGGAAGAGCTGAATATGGCGCTGGTGGCGTTACCCTATCGACCGAATGCGGCTGAATATCTGGCTTTGGTGAACAGCCACCGTATTTTGCCGGAGCAGGCAGATTATCTTAGCAGTCAGTTTTCTGAAAACTGCCGCTGGAGCCTTGATCCGGGTCGTCAGGACATAGAGCCTGCCCTGCTGATTGACGACTCTTGAAAATAGCCCAAGTTGACAGCACTATCAGGGGAATACAGAAAAATAGAAGATTGATGTGCGAAAGCAATACCTCAAACAGAGATTGAAAAGAACCGGCGACAGGGCGAAAAGCCTGGCCAGTTCAGCGTCAGTTGCGGTGGCTGCAAGTGTTGACCGTCTGCTTGATAAAAGAGTTTGTCTGGGGATTACCGGCTTTAGTGGCAGTGGCAAGACGACCCTGATCACCAGCCTTATCCATCAGCTTCGCTATTACCCCGATGCTGCTCTGACCGCATTGCCACCCGCCTTGCAGAATCGTCTACTAGGTGTAGAAATATCGCCACTGAAAGATCTGACCTTGTTTCCCTATCTGGAGAGCGCCACTGCGTTGGACAGGGAAGCCTGGCCCAGCGCCACACGACAGGCGTCGGGATGTTTGCTGGAAATAAAATACCGCGCCCGCAGTCATCTTATTCCGGGAACAAAACCGGGTATTAGTCGTCTTTATTTGGAAATACATGACTACCCCGGGGAATGGTTACTGGATCTTCCGCTATTGGAAATGAGTTATCAAGACTGGTGTCAGCAAAGCCGAAAACTGGCAGCAGCCATGCCAGAAGATCCTTTTTTGGTTCAGCTGAAATCGCTGAATATTCTGGAGCCTCTGCACGAGTGGAGACTGAACTCACTCTGGCAGCAACAACTGGATTTTTTGAAACGTTGCCAGCAACAGGGGCTGACGATGATTCAGCCCGGACGGTTACTGCATCTGGCTCCTGATAGCCCTGAAAGTCAATTTCCATTTATTCCTCTGCCACAACTGGTGGAGCTGAGTGAAGAGGAAAAATCGGCTGCTCCCGGCGATGCGCTCTATCAAATCTGCGAAACGAATTACCAGCATTATCTGAAACGCTGGGTAAAGCCTTTCTACAAAAATACTTTTCAACGCATTGACCGCCAGCTGGTTCTTATTGATGTGCTGAAAAGCCTGAATCAGGGTCAGGAAGCCATGGACAACCTGAGGATGTCACTGACCCAGGTTCTGCAAAACTTTGAATACGGCACTAACAATATTATTCGCCGACTGATTCAGCCCCGGATTGACCGGATTGTCTTCGCTGCCAGTAAGATCGATCAGGTTTTGCCTGATCAGCATGAGCAGGTGCGATCTCTGACAGCTTCTCTGGTCAGAGAGTCACAGCGACAGGCAAGGTTCAGGGAAGTCGATATCCGCTGCGAAGCCATTGCCTCTGTCCGCTCTACAACCTATGCCGAACACCACGGTCAGAGAGTCCTTAAAGGCAATACAGAAGAGGGGCCCGGCCTTCTTCTGCATCCTCCCTTGCCAGAGCAGTATCCTGACGATGATTACTGGCAGAACTGCCAGCAGTGGCATCTGCGCAAGCTGTTACCTCCAGCCGGACTAAAACTGAACAACGGAAGCCGTTTACCGCACATCCGTCTGGACAGCGTTCTGAATGATCTGCTGGGAGATAAATTTCAATGAAACCCACCCAAGAAAAAGACGAATTCTTTATTCCCCTGGATCAAAATGTTCAACTGGAAACTCCGAAATCCCTGAGCAATGATCCGAATCTGCCACTACTAAGTGATCCCACGCTATCACTTAAGCCATTGCGTTTTCTGGGCCGTGCTGCAAAAGGCATTCTTGCCCTGATGGCTATTTTGGCCACCTGGCAGACCGTAGAATTCCTTTATTTCCTCAGCCAAACCCACTGGTCATTGGCCGCAGTATTTGGTTTGCTGGTTGCTGGCCTTATCGGTCTTTTAGGAAAAGCAGCGTGGGAATACTTTGGCTATCAGAAAGACTTCAGAGGCGTCGAACAATTACAAGCAAACGCCAAGGGCATTCTTAAAGCCCGCTCCTGCGGACAAGCCAAACACTGGTTGGCAAAATTAAGTGCACTTTATCGGAACAAGCCACATCAACTTTTACTGGAAAAAGCCCTCAGCACTCTGCCTGATTATGCGGATGATGCTGAAACCCTTCAGCACCTGGACCAGCAGCTGTTCCGAAGTCTGGATGAACAGGCCATCGCCAGAATTTCCCGGCACAGCCAGCAAGCGGCCATTCTGGTCGCCATCAGTCCACTGGCACTGCTGGATATGATGTTGTCAGGCTGGCGTTGCCTGAAGATGCTGGATGAAATCTGCCAGATTTATGGTCTCCGTCCTTCCCTGTCCGCAAGAATGAGATTGTTAAAGATGGCGCTAACCCAAATGGCTCTGGCTGGCAGTACAGACCTGATGACTGACCAGCTGGCAGATCTGGCTTCCAGTAAACTGATCAGCACGATCAGCACTCAGGCCGCCACGGGGGCAGGTATCGGTTTCTATACGGCACGAATCGGTATTCAGGCGATGGAACTCTGTCGTCCTGTGCCTTTTGCAGAAGGTCAGCGGCCGGGAATGGGGAAAATGGTGAAAGAGATCATCAACTTAATCCGGGCACGGTTTCGCAGAGATAGCGACTAGCCGTCTATTGATATTGTTCCGTGTAGCACCGACCCGGCCAGCGGCCTTCTTTTTTTAAGTGGCTTGAGTTTTTTGCTCAAATCACTATTTTGCGATCTCTCTTTTTTTGGAACTTTTGGTCAACTTATGGGTCAATATCTATATGTATTCCAGGGAGGGCTCACCCTCATTTTAATTAGGGACAATTAAAGACAGGATAAAAACGATGGATCAATTACCTCAACCCTCATATGATCATGGACCAAATCCCTCTACATTCAGTGCTAAAGGCAATGCTGAAGCGAATCGCGGCAATGTTTCTGGCAGAACCGTCAGCGGTGAGTCACTGGGAGTCAATTTCGCTGATTTCACATCAGATCCCGTAACAGAACAAAAACAGATCGGCATCTCTTCAAGAGCAGTGGTTTTAAATGTAGATACCCCTGAAGTGGCTAAACGCAAACTGGACGTCACCCATGTTCATCAAAATTCTAAAGTAACCTCAAGGTTTGAAACCTTTTCTGCTGTGAACACTGCTATCTTGACCGACAAGCAAGCCGAGCTGATTCAAAAACTCGTTAAGAAGGGAATTGATAAACTCACGCAAGATGAGCTTATGACCGTTGTCGACTATCTTCCCAGAACCGATATTGGAAAAAGAATAGATAACCATTATTTAGAATCACCCATCCTTATGAAAGAATTTGTACGGACTGGTGTTTTTCATATTAACCAAATACCCAAAGATAAACTGACTAAAGATCTACTATTAGCTCATCCCAAGTATAAGTTTTCTCGACTTTCTTACGATGACCTGCCTGAGGAATTAAAAAATGATGTTGATTTTCTTATTGAATATTCGAGTTTGAATGGTATTCCTTATCGAACACCACCGGAACTAGCCGTTTTTGTTTATGAATATCTGGATGTTACAGCGAAAATAGAGTCCCTGGGCACTCTCCCTGAGTATTTTAAAAATCAAAATGATGACTTGTACAATGAGCTCATTCGTTCAGGAATGATAGCGGTTGGAGACCTTCCAGAACACATTAAAAGAAAAAACAAAGAGTACTGCCTGTCACAATTATCACACGGTTTTTGTGAATTATCAGAGGTTCCGGCTCAATTTATAACAAAAGAAGCTATTTTGGATTCGCTTAATGACCAGAAATGGGCTGTTAATTATCAAAGCATTTTCTCTAATCAATACAGTACTTTCACCAAGGACCCTGTCTTTTTTGAAGAGGTACTGATTAAGATCGTAACAGCTGAATTAGAAACAAATAATGAAAGAGATCAATTATATCGCATGTCCCTGTATGCGGTATATGATTTTGCCTCAAAAAGATATAAGGCAGATGAAGAAAAACTTGGTTTGTTATTAAAAAAACTGGTGAAAGCTAATCCTTTTTTATTGATTGTCATTAATGATTTGAATGATACATTGCTTCAGGAATTAAACGATACAGCAAAGGATTCATTGTTGGACATCTTAAGGATTAGGCCTGGAGTTAGCAAAGGTTTTGAGATTAATATCCTTTATTTTTTCTTTGAAAAAGTGAATGCAGACAACGATTTTAAAACCCATGCCTTGAATGTTGTTCATCCTTATTTTCCTGAACAGAAGTTTCATATGCTTCCGGAAGAGATTCTGAAGAAGCAAGACGACATAGTGCTTAAATCTGAACCCTTCGATAAGGGGAAATTGCACTTTTTGAACAGAAAGTTACGGCCAGAAAACCCTGGTATTGTATTAGATTACATTGAGCGGTATCTGAATTTTGTGCTCTTTTTTAACAATAAAAAATATCTAGAGAATTGTTGCACTGATCCAAAAAACCGGCAAAGGCTCATTCAATTACTGGCAGAAAGGTTAGTTGCTGATAAAGAATATTTGGTGGGGGACTGGAAATCCAGACTACCTCTACCATTACTGGCTGATACTCTGGATTTTCTCAAAGACCCGGCACTTTTCTTCAAACTGGATTCTTCCGGCAAATTGGCAGAGCCCGTTAATCCTCTCAATTTTCAATTGTCCAATACTTCGGCTTTCGAATTAGTAGTGGCTGCCCACGCATTTGATTTTCATCCTGCACAGTTAGCTTCCGGTCGTCAGTTACAGTCGGAATTTGCTCGCGCCGGTGAAACAGTCTTTGAATCGGTTTATTCTGGTCAAGATCCGCTATCGCTGTTTGAAAAAGAAGGCAGTATCGTAGGTGGTCGTACACTGGCAATATGCAATGGTGAGGAGGTTGATTACTATAAGTTCCAACGAGTCGGAGAGTCCGTCAGCACCCTGGCGCAAGAAGGCATTATGCATCAATTTATTGCCAAAAGTGATCGTTTTAAAAGCCGGAAACCACGCTTTGGCGAGTATCTTGTCGTACTGGAAAAGGATCTTCCGGAGAGTTGCCGAAGTTTCACTGACCGATTACAAGTGAGTTATGTTAACGGCGAAAGAGCCTTCCGGGTCTATCATTTCAAAGCAACGAATAGTTATGGTAAATACGCTCACATTATTGATGATACCAGTACTCCTTACGCAACTGCTGAGCAAGGTTTATTGAATAGCATTCATGACATTGGCGTACTTAATGGCAAGTTTGGCGTTATGCCTACGTCAACGATACCGGCATTTCACTTTACCGGGCGTCGTTGGGTGTTCCTTAGCCCGTTATTGGGGAACTCCACTTATTTCGCCTCTCCATTACCTGGCAAATTTGAAAGCTGGATCAAGGCCATTGAGCGACCTGATTTTGGCTGGGATGGTCTTCGGGATTGGGGCGATGTTGAGTTCTATGGCTCCATGAAAAGCGGCCTTGGTACGAAAGACTCTAAAACCTGGGGTTATAGTCCAGAGGTTATGCAGCGGTTAAGCTTTGCCAATGCCCTATGCGAAAATATGCTGGCTGCCGTGTTGTTAAGGTCACGCCTGCGTCGGGATTCCCAAGACTATTATTATCAAAATCAACTGGCAGTGAAAGAGACAGAAAACTTTATTGAACAGTTGCTGAACGAATACCTGTCAGGCCTTTTTGCAAAAGAAAAAGAATTACAGCCCAAGTCAAGGTTGCAATCATTTATGGGTTTAGACGACAACAAATACCATTCATGGTTGACTCGCACAGCACAGGAGATCTTGTACTGGACTGCCCTGCAACCTTGTGAGGTCACAGACCCTGATGCATTTCCCCCTTCTGTTGAGTGTTACTCAGAACATTTAAAGCAAAAGGGGCGTTTGGATACAATGCTGTACCCGGAACCTCTGCACCCGCACCCCACGGATACACAGAAAAAATTTCCCAGGCACTTCAGCCAAGCCGATGGTCAGCTTAATCTCGGCGCTAGTAACGCTGTTTTTCCTCTGGTTGCTCTGAGTAAGGGGCTTACATTGTTTGCCAGCAATGTTTTTGCATTCGCAGACCAGTACACAGAGGTTGATAATATGGAATGAAAAAGTCTGAGACGATCTACATTGTTTTTTGTTGCGCTGACTGCCCTGAAATCCTCCATGGCGCTTCAAGCCAGGGTAAAACGCGACGGAAGTTTGCTGGACCTTCCAGCGTACAGGGCAGCTGACACTGTTGTTCTTTGTGACACTGGCTTGGTCAGCAGCCTTTTTTTAAACTCTGCGATTCTTCTTTTTTGGAACTTTAGTTTAATTAACGGGTCTGTATTTATGAGCATTCTTTTGGCGGGCTCGCCCTCGTCATGATTAAGGAGAATTAAAGAAAGGAGAAAAACGATGGATCCACTATCTCAACCCCCATGTAATCAGGGGCAAAATCTCTCTACTTACAGTGCCAGAGCTGAGAGTGCTGCAAAAGTTGCTACAGCGGATTATGGCAATGTCTACCCCAGAACCGTCAGGCCTGCCATCGTTGAGCCGTCTGGGGTCAATCGTAGAGACTTCACACCGGGTTTTCTAACAGGACAAAAATATCAAAAAAAGATCGAGATTTTCTCCGGAATAGCTGCTTTAGATGAAGAAGCCTTTGAAGCGGCTTATCGAAATCCAAAGCTCGACTTTACCGATTTTATAGGTATTTGTGTTAAGTATTATATCGGAACTACCGAGGCAACCGCGTATCCTGAAAAGAAGTCTGTGCTTAGCACCAGGCCGGGGGAATGCCTTGATATTACAGATCTTTCAGGAGACTCACTATTTGACTTAATCAGTTATCAGCATGATATACCTGAAGGCATAATATGTGGAGACGCAATAACATTTTGCCCGTTAACGTCGTCTGATTTTGATCAGATCCGCAGTTTTCTCGAAGAAGACTTAAGTCTTGCCCCAAAAGACAATGTGATCATTGATGCGGGGTCAGGGCGATATTGTTATCACAGTGCTCTATTTGCCCTGGCAGGTTTTACTGTAAGACCTTACGACTATTCACCTGCCAGAAGTATTTACAGGGGGCATGGAGTTGCAGAGAAGTTGTGTAGTCCATTTCTGACGCCAAACGATAAAGATTTGACGGGCGATGATATTACTTCATCTTTTTTTGATACAAACTCAGTGTTGTTTATGAGTTTCCCTGACAAGCCTGGCTATTCTTTTAGCCTTCCTCTGGTGAAAAAATACACTGAATCGGAAGTGTTGAATAAAGTGGTTGTTCTTCTCATCCTGGATAGTGACGGATGTGAAGGTACTTCTTTTACTGTTTCAAAAGAGACAATGGATTTACTCAAGGAAAACTATGAATTACGTAAAATAATTGATACAGAAAAGCGTCCTGCAGAGATACAAATCCATGTCAGGAAAAGCAGTGCCGGACTCAAAAACAACCACAACGAATACAGACTCGAAAGCAATAGCAAGTCAACCGCTCGCTCCTCAGACGACGCACAAACGGAGGAATCAGGCGCATCTTAAGGCGACGGCTGAAGGTCAAACAGGAACCGCTACTTGAACAGACCTTTAGTCTTTTCAGGTTCGTGTGCAATTAAATTTCCTCACTCTATTGTTCGGCGAATAAATGATCTACCAGTCAACTGGAGTGAGTTTAATCTGAACGTAAACACATTCAGGAAAATGATCGTTATGATTAGCTCCAACTTTGCTACATAATACTCCAAAAAGTAAGTTATCTAAGCATATTGGATACGGATTGGGATGAGTGCTCATATCTCTATTAATCTCGCAACCACAATCTTCACATGATGAAGTACCTCTTAGTACAAATGGTTTGTCTACCAGCTTTTCACCTTTTTCGTTAAAAACGATGGGTAGCGCCATGCGGCGATGTTCTGCTTTCTGAATGATTTCGAAAGACAAACTACCTTCTGGGGTATCAAAGCTGAAATTTACAGAAAAATCATCGGGACGCTCAGCGTGATTTCCGAAAAACTTTACAAGGTGTTTCCCCCTTCTGCGTCCTCTTTCGGTTATTGATTCATAAAAAAGCTTTGAAATTTTGCAATAATAGGTATCTTCTCCCGGTTTCTTGAACACTGGTATAGTCCCCATTTTACGGATCTTCCCATGGAGCTGAATCGGCTTCTGTTCAGTTCTGTCACAAAATAAGGCATCATCTTGACCCAACTGCACACTGCAAGGGCAGTTTACTCTGTGCTCCCTCATTCTCGCAGTAGCTACATATTGGTGGCATATTCGGCAATTGACTTTGTTAAAACGGCATTTCGACATGTGTATCGGCACAAGGGCAGGCTGATGTTGAAAAGAACAGCCATCATCTCTGTTGGGGCAGAAACCGGCTCCAGAGCATCTTCTTAAATGTTCCTGTATACCCATCTTATTTTGAATCAAACCTATATGGGAATTACAAAAACGGCATATGTCGCCTTCTTGAAGAGTGCTTCTGAAACAATGCAAGTAGGCCGAATCAATACTGTTCTCTCTGGAATTGAAAAAAGCATAGGGCGAGTGATCAGTTCGACAAGCCGCACCCCTGTCCTCCTGATCAGAACGAGCATTGGCCAGCTGTTCGCACCTGTTTTGAAGTGCTTCGAATGCCCGGGTAAATGACTCAGCCAGTTGCAAGTGTTCGGGATCGTTGATCTGGCGACAAGTATGAATAAACTGCTCGACTCTATGCTTATCCTCTGGCATTACAGGCACACCATAAAATAATACACTCCCTGGGGGAATCGCCTGTTCTTCCTCTACCGGGTTCACAGGTTCTGACTGATGCTCCAGCGTAACCGGGGTATGGTGGTCTATGATATGACCCTTCAGGAATGCCAGCGGGCAGCTGTGGTTACAGCCGAACGGACATTGAAACATGATGGCCGCAGCTGTGTCTTCATAGTTGAATAAACGATCGTCCATTCTCCCACGACAAGTAATGCATTCTTTAATAGTGTTCATTTTCAGGTCAGTCATTGACTTAAAACAGCCAATACAGACACTGTGAGGAAGACTCGAAGTGCAAGTCCTCGCTTCTCCGGTAATGAGCTCTGTGCAAACGGGACAAAACAAATGTTGCTGGCTTCCACTAAGATAAGCCGTAGCGTACAAAGGAATGGGTGTTTCATCGTCGTTTCTTTGAGGTTCATAATCGTAAATAGCCTCAACTTGCTGCTGATTTATCGGTTCCCGCCTTCCATCTCTCTCGGAAGCGGCTGTGCCGGGTTCCCGGGTTTGTTCGGAGCTGCGTTCTGAGTGATGCATTGCATTAGCTTCAGGTCGAGTCGACCTTTCATTTCTTTGGTGATTCCCACCTGCAGGATTTGAAGGTCTTTGGGCACCAGGACGCTTACCGGCACCATGTTCAGGACGGTCATAATGAAAAGGCTGCTTGCGAATGAAGCGGTTCCATTCATGCCATCCGCCACCTGCTGGCATCGATGGGCCGAAAATCTCTGGATACAGTGATTCAAGAAAGCTCTGGTTATACAGACTGAACCGTAAGTAGGCTTCAGTCCTGCTGATCAATAACAGCTTGCCGTTGTGTTGGATGATGTATGACAGTTGCCCATTACTGTCCTGCACATGAAAGGCTGCCCCGTAAATATATGCCAGAAATCTTAATAGCGGGTCATCAGATAATGAGTTCAGTAACCATTTATTAGCCCACCTGAAAACAGGTTTGACACCGCTGGTATTGCTGTCAACTGATTCAGCAGTGATAAGTTGAGGCCAGTTTTCATCAGACATGTCACTGACTCTCGCCACGGCAGGAAACTCCGAAGGCACAAGAACCAGGGCTTCTTCCTGATTAAGCCTTAGCCAGATGGCATCCTGAAATAAAACCGAATTGCTGGAATCAGCATAACGGATTGACAAGGGGAAAGGGGCAGGCAGGAGATGCGTTAACGGGTTTTCTACCGCATCAAGGTCATTCTTGTCAGAGCGATCAAAACCATTACCGGCAAAAAGTTGGGTTAGATTGTAGGGTATGGGTAAATCAGGTTGACGACTCAGCAATGATGGCGGGCTGTTTTTCGGGGCCCCGGGGTCTTCCGGGTCGGTGCCTGATGAAATGGCCTGTGTGGCAACACCCTGAATGACCCAATGTTCGTGACAATGGCCAGTTGGGTCAATATATCTTACGGCGCTGGGCAGATAAGCGGGTTCCAGTTCCAAAGGTTCATTATCACCTGAGAATTTCCAAACATGGCCTTCAGCCAGGGCGAGCTGTAATTTTATCTGACTGTATTGCGGTGCGACCACTGAAACATGAGTATCAAAAGAGCATGAACTATCCCCGCCAGGTTGAGCAGGCTGCGGTGGCAGATTCAGGTCAGGCAGCGGGTTCTTGGCTTCGGGAATATTCCGATAAACTGTGGCAAGCAAGGGTAACAGTGAACTGAATGACACGGGCTCAACGAAACTATTCACAGCTACTGCCTGCGGTATCGTTGCCAGCTGCATCATAAGGCAGACAAAAAGAAATCTGCAAACAGCAAGTGTGTAATATGTTTTTTTCATATCACCCTGATATACGTTATTTACCATCCAGTCAGAAATAAATTAACTGGTATGTATGATCAAACATAAAAATTATTGTTGATGGACTCTCCGTGGTGCGAACTCAATGCTTCTAAGTCCGATCCGGTCGCATCGATTGTCCGGGTATGGACACGCTCGGCCCATAACAAACCGATTCCCGGTAGCAAGATAGATCATCAGGCAGAGGGTCGCCATCAAAAGGGCTTAACATCAATTCTGTTTTCAAATTATGGTAAACGAAGTTCAGGTACCTTCAGTACAATGGTTGGATTTTGGGGTGCGGAGCGAGGAATTTGTATGATGACATTTTTGCCGGAATCACAACTATCGACTAGGCTGACCAGCTAACCGGTGCTCATTATGAATTTTCGATGTTTGTTTTAATGACAAGTGAATTTATAAGGATCATTATTTTCATGCTCTCACTAATCATTGGAATTAGCCAATCCTGTTGCTGCGTGTTGAATCTATGAGAAGTTACGCATTATTTTTCATTTTTTTCTTACAATTGTCTTTGGCAGGCTTCAGCTATTCAGTAATGGACCATCAGGATAATGGTGAAGATGAAACTCCTTTAAACATACACTCACCGGGTGAATTTGAGCTTATCGAGAGCTCATCATCACCTGGCCTCTTTTTCCGCTTTGGAAACGATTTTACTTTTCGTCGTTATGGTGATTATTTATCACTGAACGGATTGCGAGCACTACCCTCTCTGGCATTTAACATCATGAAGTACTGGTTGGTGAGCAAAAAAACCGCCTCCGTGCTGAGTCGCTGGACAGAAAACACTGTGACGCTGCACACGGCGCAAGTCTTGTCCATGGCCATTTTACCCAGTGTAGAAAGTGCCCTGTACAGCTGGTGTACCGGTACCCGTTCGGGGTCAGAGCAAATTCAGGTGGACTCACCCCAGATCCGCAAGCGATTTTACCTGGAGTTGATTTACCAGCTGGGGCGTCATCAGCAGATGTTGCGAATAACGCCATTCCCATTGAGCCCATCCACCAGTCCGACGCTGGCCGGGGTGCCATTACCCAATGGCTACTCCCATTGGCTGGAGCTCTATGAGGCCAGTTGGCAACACAGTGTCGTTCACATTGACCTCTCATGGGTTTCACCCACGGCGCCAGAAGCCATTCGTATTGACATTCATTATTCAGATAAAGCCACAGAGTCAACGGTAGTGACACTGACCCACAACGGAGATTTAGAAAGTCTGCCGGTGAGTATTGAGTCACTGTTGCATAATGAGGCGAAAGATGAGGCGAAAGATTTTGCCAGAGGTCGTCCCATTGCTAGCCTCTTAACCGATGCGGTCATTAAAAACACCGTAGCTCTGATCCAAAATCGGGTTTCAGCCGCAACCCATTTCCCTGTGTCACGGGTTGCTGGCCAACTTGAATTTGACGCGGATGGTTATAGTGGTCAGTTATCACTTTGTGGTGAACAGCAACCTGATTGCGACAGCCACCTGCAATTGACGTATAAACCTTTTCCATACCCGCATTTTGGTATGATTTTGCAGGGACAAGATCACATTAAAGGCAGCGTTGACGCGACAATTAAGCAACTGGCGAATGCCAATCGCGCCGAGCTGATTCTGCAACTGGTAGAAAAGGTGATCCTGCACATTTTTATAACTTCATTTCAGCAAATCAATCAGGACGCAGAGCATACTGACAACGATTACTTTCAGTCCTCCCTTCGACATGACGAACAAAACCTTGAAACGGCCATAGTACCCTCACACCATAAACCTGTTGCACCTCAGCAGCCAATGGTTGAAACATTGATGCCAGCAAGCCAGTTTCCTGATTCCGCAGAGCCTCCGGTGCAATGGCCGGATGAATCTCAAATGAATGCTCTAAAGTCAGGTGTCGTAAAAACAGAGTCTGT
>NZ_JAHHPN010000956.1:0-1297 GCF_024606325.1 Endozoicomonas sp. ONNA1 | reverse complement strand
ATGTTTTTTTTCTTGCATATCTCTATCAGGGTTTGCGCTTTTTCCAGCTCTTCCTTACTTAATTCGTAATGGATATTTTCTTTCACTTGTTCCAATGGGTCGTCAGGGATCTGAGTGTCTGCCGTTTTCTTTTTTTTGGCCGCTGGTCCGGCAGCTGCTTTTGAATGAGTCCTCTTTCTACCCGAGCCCTTGTTTTTTTTCTGAACGGGTTCTGATGAATCCCGCTCTGTTTCTTCCCGGATTCGTTTTGCTCTTTTATTTTTGTTAGTGCCCGAAAGGCACTTGTTGCACAAAAACGCTGGATCTGATAGCTCATTGGCTATACGACTTAATTCCTGTGTATTCAGTGCCTTGTCACATTTTGAACAAGTGACAACCGAACTTCCGGTATCCTGAAAAATTGAGGGTTTCAGTGGGTCATCGCCTCCGAGACCACTGCCGTCTGTCGAGCCGGTTTTCTGGTTACCGGCAGCGACTTCGCAAATCTGGCCGGATTGGCCTGTTGTTCTGGTCGTTGATGCTTTGGTCGTTCTGGAGTGCTGGCCGTTTTTCCCGGTACCTGCCTGACGGCCTGAATATTTGCCAGCAGCGATCTCACGGTAAACACTAAGTTCCTGACCATTCTCTGTCAGCCATGTCTGAACCAGACACGAATACATCATGGCAGGCCCTGATCTTTCGAGATCGAAAAGATCCGCTTCAATCACCATGATCCGGTCTGACAAAATTCGAGCCAGCATGGATTGCCCCGTCATAGTTGCCCATTGCCGTTTGATCCGTAACATTCGAAGCAGTTGCCTTTTTTGTTGCAGGCATTTTTGAACAGGGCCAAGAACAGAGGCAAGGTCAGGCACGGGCTTTGGGTCAGGATTCCAGTGGTTTCCGTCAGGTGGCTTATCGCCATCGTCTCCCCCGGCAGCGCCGATGGCGATCAGCGCAGTGGAAGAGTGCTCTGGCGTCTCAGGGGGCACAAGCATGAGATCAATGCGGTGTGTATGCTTCATTGGCCAAAGGGGTAGGGGAGGCCGTTGGAGAGACGCAAGAGGTCTGTTATTCGGCAGCAGCTTAAGCAAACGGAGGGCGAGTGGCATAAACCCAACCGAATGAAGGTCGGGCGGTTCAGGTTCAGCCAACTTATTAGTGTATAAGAAATTTGCTGGTAGCGGATTTGAGCCGACCAATCCCACTGCGGGCAGTGACTCCCCAAACATTATGGTCACTAACAGAAGCAGTGATTGAACCATCGAGCAGATAGCTTTGTTTTTTTGTGGGCGTCGCATAGACCCAGGCTCATTGA
>NZ_JAHHPN010000955.1:0-12831 GCF_024606325.1 Endozoicomonas sp. ONNA1 | reverse complement strand
GTACGGATGTAGCCAAGATAGTGGGGGCTCCTATTCTCCACGTGAACGGTGACGATCCTGAAGCCGTTCACTTTGCAACCAAACTAGCGCTGGATTACCGAATGGAATTCAAGCGCGATGTTGTTATTGACATGGTCTGCTACCGTCGTCGTGGTCATAACGAAGCGGATGAGCCTTCTGGTACTCAGCCACTGATGTATCAGATTATCAAGACTCACAAGACAACCCGAGATCTGTATGCTCAGAGACTGGTGGAAGCTGGCGTCATGGATGCAGAGCAGGACAAGGTGCTGGTAGACAGCTACCGTAATGCTTTGGACAATGGTGGTCATGTTGTTAAATCACTGGTAAAAGAACCCAATAAAGAACTCTTTGTTGATTGGGCACCTTATCTGGGTCACGAGTGGACCGCGCGTCACGATACTCGCGTAGCTTTGGCTACTCTGCAGGGGCTGGGTCAGAAGCTGTGCAAGGTACCTGAAGGTTTTGTCGTTCAGCGACAGGTCAGCAAGATTATTGATGACCGTCTGAAAATGGCTGCAGGTGCGCAATCCATTAACTGGGGTGCGGCAGAGACACTGGCTTACGGTACCCTGATTATGGAAGGTCATCCGGTTCGTATTACCGGTCAGGATGTTGGTCGAGGCACTTTTTCCCACCGTCATGCTGTATTGCACAATCAGAAAGACGGCTCTACCTATGTACCCCTGGCCAATATTTCCGAAAATCAGCCTGCCTTCCAGATCTGGGACTCCCTGCTGTCTGAAGAAGCAGTACTGGCTTTTGAATATGGTTATGCGACCACAACACCAGGCGCATTGGTCATCTGGGAAGCCCAGTTCGGTGACTTTGCTAACGGCTGTCAGGTTGTTATCGACCAGTTTATCACCAGCGGCGAGCACAAATGGGGCCGTCTCTGTGGTCTGACCATGCTGTTGCCTCACGGTTATGAAGGTCAGGGTCCAGAGCATTCATCAGCCCGTCTTGAGCGTTACCTGCAACTGTGTGCTGAACACAATATTCAGGTTTGTGTGCCTACCACTCCGGCTCAGGTGTTTCACATGTTGCGTCGTCAGGTGCTGCGCCCGCTTCGCAAGCCATTAATCGCTTTTACACCGAAAAGTCTGCTAAGGCACAAGCTGGCGGTTTCCACTCTGGAAGAGCTGGCTGAAGGGAGTTTTCAGACCGTCATTCCAGAGGTTGACGAGCATGAAACCGGCGATATCACCCGCCTGATCATGTGTAGCGGCAAGGTTTTCTACGATCTGCTTGAGTACAGACGTGCAAATGAACTGAAGAATACAGCGATTATTCGTATCGAACAGCTGTATCCTTTCCCTCAGGATGACTTGGATGAGGTGATTTCCCGCTATCCAAACCTCAAGGATGTTGTCTGGTGTCAGGAAGAGCCCATGAACCAGGGCGCTTGGTATTGCAGTCAGCATCATATGCGACGTGCTCTGGATAATCACACTAATAATCTGCGTCTGGTTTACTCAGGTCGTGAAGCATCAGCGGCACCCGCTTGTGGTTATATGTCCAAGCATGTTGAAGAACAGCAAAAGCTGGTAGAAGACGCTTTTAACGTATAATTGATGATGCCCCGGTAGCTCCCGGGGCGATAGGTCGCAACCCCGAAAGGATCCATAATGGCCACTGAAATAAAAGCACCAACATTTCCGGAATCTGTCGCTGACGGTGTGGTTGCCACATGGCACAAGAAGATCGGAGAAGCTTGCTCTCGTGATGAGCTGTTGGTTGATATTGAGACCGATAAGGTAGTATTGGAAGTCGTCGCTCCAGCCGATGGTATGCTGAAAGAGATTCTCAAAAACGAAGATGATACCGTTTTGAGCGAAGAAGTTATTGCCATTTTTGAAGCCGGTGCGGTGGCTGCGGCTACCGCTCCGGAGGCTGAATCAGCGCCGGTAGTTTCTGATACAAATGTAAGCGCAGAAGAGCCAATCCTGAGCCCGGCCGCCCGTAAGATCGCTAATGAAAAAGGCATTGACCCGGCGGCCATTTCCGGTACAGGTAAAGGTGGTCGCGTCACCAAGGAAGACGTCGTTCGTCATGCAGAGCAGCGGCCAGCTCCAACACCTGCAGCTCAGGTTTCTTCAGCGCCCAGGGTAGAAGCTACTACTCCGGTTTTTGCTGGCGAACGCACGGAAAAACGTGTACCAATGACACGTCTGCGTGCTAGAGTTGCTCAGCGTCTGATAGAAGCGCAGCAGACAGCCGCCATGCTGACCACGTTCAACGAGGTCAACATGAAGCCGGTAATGGAACTGAGATCTCGTTATAAGGAACAGTTCGAGAAGCGTCACGGTATCCGTTTAGGGTTTATGTCCTTCTTTGTCAAAGCCTGTGCTGAAGCCCTGCGTCGATATCCTGCAGTGAATGCCTCTATTGATGGTAATGACATCGTTTACCACGGCTATCAGGATATTGGCGTGGCAGTCTCCAGCGATCGTGGTCTGGTTGTACCTATTCTGCGTAATGCTGAAAACATGAGTCTGGCTGACATTGAGGCGAAAATCCGTGAATACGGTAAAAAAGCTCAGGGTGGCAAGCTGGATATTGAGGACATGACCGGAGGAACCTTTACTATTTCCAACGGCGGTGTGTTTGGTTCGCTCTTGTCTACACCGATTCTGAATCCACCTCAGTCCGCAATTCTGGGTATGCATAAAATTCAGGAGCGCCCCATGGCCGTCAACGGTCAGGTGGAGATTCTGCCCATGATGAATCTGGCTCTGTCCTATGATCACAGGTTGCTGGATGGCAAGGAAGCAGTCACTTTCCTCGTTACCATTAAGGAACTGTTGGAAGATCCAGCCAGAATCCTGTTGGAATTGTAAGTGTTCATGGGTTTTGCGGCGGCTCAAAAGGCCGCCATTCTCATTTTCTTGGAATAGAAGATATGGCAAATCAGTTTGACGTCGTTGTCATCGGCGCAGGTCCTGCAGGTTACGTTTGTGCAATTCGTGCTGCGCAGCTGGGTCTCAAGACTGCGTGTATCGAAAAGTGGACTGATGACAAAGGCAAGACAGCCTTGGGTGGAACCTGTCTGAACGTAGGTTGTATTCCCTCAAAGGCGCTGCTGGATAGCTCTCACAAGTTTGTTGAAGCACAGAAAGACTTTAAGCTGCACGGTATCAATCACTCCGGTGTTGAAATGGACGTGCCGCAAATGATCGCTCGCAAGGACAAGATTGTTAAGACTCTGACTACCGGGGTTGGTGGTCTGTTCAAGGCAAATGGCGTAACTCTGCTGGAAGGAGCTGGTAAGGTACTGGCGAACAAGCAAGTTGAGCTGACCAAGGCTGATGGTTCTGTTGAAGTTTATGAAGCGGGCAATGTTGTTATTGCAACTGGCTCCCGTCCGGTAGAAATTCCTCCAACTCCGACTGATGGTGATCTGATTGTTGATTCCACCGGTGCCCTGGAGTTTCAGGAAACCCCCAAGCGTCTGGGTGTCATCGGTGCCGGTGTTATTGGTCTGGAACTGGGTAGCGTATGGGGGCGTCTGGGCTCTGAAGTGGTAGTTCTGGAAGCCATGGATCGTTTTCTGGCGGCTGCCGACGAGCAGATCTCTAAAGAATCCATGAAGATCTTCAAGAAGCAGGGGCTGGACATCCGTCTGGGTGCCCGCGTCACGGGTTCTGAGATCAAGGGTAAGGAAGTACACGTTACCTATGCGGATTCAAACGGCAATGAACAAGTTGTTGTATTCGATAAATTGATTGTTGCTGTAGGTCGTCGTCCATATACCGAAAGCCTGCTCGCTGCAGATTGTGGTGTGAACATGGATGAGCGCGGCTTTATCTTTGTAGATGATCATTGTGCAACTGACGTACCGGGTGTATATGCGGTTGGTGACGTCGTTCGTGGCCCAATGCTGGCGCACAAGGGCAGTGAGGAAGGCATCATGGTTGCCGAAATCATTGCTGGCCAGAAAGGCCATATGAACTATGATCTGGTTCCTTCTGTGATCTATACCCACCCTGAGATTGCATGGGTAGGCAAGACCGAGCAGGAACTGAAAGCCGAAGGTGTTGATTACAAATCAGGTACCTTCCCGTTCGTCGCCAGTGGTCGTGCTCTGGCGGCTAACGAGACTGAAGGCATGGTTAAAGTGATTGCAGACAAGGCAAGCGATCGTATTCTGGGTGTACATGCAGTAGGCCCGAGCGCTGCTGAACTGGTTCAGCAGGGTGTTATTGCCATGGAATTTGCTGCCAGTACTGAAGATCTGGCTCTGACCATCTTCTCTCATCCAACACTGAGTGAAGCTCTGCACGAGGCGGTTCTGGCTGTAGACGGTCATGCGATTCATATTCCTAATCGCAAGCGTCGCTAACTGAAAGTCTGAGGGCTGGTCCGATTTTGATGAGTCAGTCGGACAGGCGCCAGACCAGGAAGTTAATTTCGACACCTGATGGGTCGAAATAAAAAAACCTTTTATCCACGGATGTGGGTAGGAACTTGATTAAAACAACAATGGTAGCTTCAGTATGAATCTCCATGAATATCAGGGCAAGCAGCTGTTTGCTGAATATGGCCTGCCGGTATCCAAAGGTATTGCCTGTGATACACCGGAAGAAGCAGCTGCGGCCGCAGACCAAATTGGCGGAAATCAGTGGGTTGTTAAAGCACAGGTTCATGCAGGTGGTCGCGGTAAGGCTGGCGGTGTAAAGCTGGTCAGCTCCAAGGAAGAAATCCGTGAATTTGCTGAAAAGTGGCTAGGCAAGAACCTGGTCACTTACCAGACAGATGAAAATGGTCAACCGGTTAGCAAGATTCTGGTAGAAAACTGCACCGACATCGCTCAGGAGCTTTACCTGGGGGCTGTTGTGGACCGTTCTACCCGTCGCATCGTTTTCATGGCTTCCACTGAAGGTGGCGTAGAAATCGAAAAGGTGGCAGAAGAAACACCAGAGAAGATTCTGAAGGCTACAGTCGATCCTTTGGTAGGCGCTCAGCCCTATCAGGGGCGTGAACTGGCTTTCAACCTGGGTTTAAACGCTACCCAGGTTAAGCAGTTCACCAAGATCTTCCTGGGTCTGGCCAAACTGTTCCAGGATCTGGATCTGGCTCTGTTGGAAATTAATCCACTGGTTATCACTGAAGCTGGCGATCTACACTGCCTGGATGCCAAGCTGAACATCGATAGCAACGCCCTGTACCGTCAGCCCCGCCTGAAGACCATGCATGATCCTTCTCAGGAAGACGCTCGTGAAGCTCACGCTGCTCAGTGGGAACTGAACTATGTAGCTCTGGATGGCAACATCGGTTGTATGGTAAACGGCGCTGGTCTGGCTATGGGTACCATGGACATCGTTAAGCTATCCGGTGGCGCTCCTGCTAACTTCCTGGACGTGGGTGGCGGTGCCACTAAAGAACGTGTCAGTGAAGCATTCAAGATCATCCTGTCTGACGACAGTGTTAAAGCGGTACTGGTTAACATCTTTGGCGGTATCGTTCGTTGTGACCTGATTGCTGATGGCATCATCGGTGCGGTGAAAGAGGTCGGTGTTGAAGTGCCTGTGGTTGTTCGTCTGGAGGGCAACAACGCTGAACTGGGTGCTCAGAAGCTGGCTGAAAGTGGACTGGACATCATCGCTGCAAGCAGTCTCTCCGACGCTGCAGGCCAGGTAGTAAAAGCAGCGGAGGGTAAATAAGAATGAGCGTCCTGATTAACAAAGAGACTAAAGTAATCTGCCAGGGCTTTACTGGTTCTCAGGGGACTTTTCACTCTGAACAGGCTATTGCTTATGGTACTCGGATGGTCGGTGGTGTCACTCCGGGTAAAGGTGGTCAGGAGCATTTGGGTCTGCCTGTATTTAACACTGTCGCTGAGGCAGTGGCTAAAACTGGCGCTGAAGCTTCCGTCATCTACGTACCTGCTGCTTTCTGTAAGGATTCCATACTTGAGGCTGCCAACGCCGGCATCAAGCTGATTGTTTGTATCACTGAAGGTATTCCTACTCTGGACATGCTGGAATGCAAGGTTCGTTGTGACGAGCTGGGTGTTACCCTGATTGGTCCTAACTGCCCGGGTGTCATCACACCGGGTGAGTGTAAGATCGGTATCATGCCAGGTCACATTCACCAGCCTGGTAAAGTCGGTATTGTTTCCCGTTCCGGTACCCTGACTTATGAAGCAGTTAAGCAAACCACTGACTTTGGTTTCGGGCAGTCTACCTGTGTTGGTATTGGTGGTGATCCGATTCCCGGGTCCAATTTTATCGACATTCTGAAGCTGTTTGAGGAAGATCCGCAGACAGAAGCGATCGTTATGATCGGTGAAATAGGTGGTACTGCTGAGGAAGAAGCGGCTGCTTACATCAAAGAGAACGTAACCAAGCCCGTTGTTTCCTACATTGCCGGTGTTACTGCACCCCCGGGAAAGCGTATGGGGCACGCAGGTGCGATTATCTCTGGTGGCAAGGGTACTGCTGATGAGAAGTTTGCTGCTCTGGAAGAAGCCGGTGTTAAAACCGTTCGCTCACTTGCAGAAATTGGTCAGGCACTGAAAGAGAAAACAGGCTGGTAAGAGTCTGACCCGGTCAGCTTTAAATGATTAAACGGCTCATCTCTCAGGAGGTGGGCCGTTTTGTTTTGTGCGCTGAGTATCGCGCGTAGCGCCAAATGGCGCTGTTCCGTTACGCACTGTGGCGGCTCGATGACTGGGTGGTGAAAGTTCATTGTCAGTCTGGCAAGGGTTACCTCGGGAGGTCTGCCATCCTGCCACAGGCTACCAGTGTCGTGAGGCATTGCGATGGGGCGGCAGAATTCAGAAGAAGTCGTAGTAGCTTTGTTACCTCAAGCTGAAGGACGGAACAGGTTAAATGGATTGAGAGCCGATGACGACAGGAGCAGCAGTAAAGTCTGTTGAGATGCAGACACTCAGTGCAAAGTGGGTCGATCAGCCTGTTGAATTTGGAAGTCAACCACTGAGGCAGCTCGACGCTGAACACGACGTTGTACGTGCATGGCAACTGGTCTGATGGATCATCGTCGCTCCCGGTTGCAGGCTATGAAGGATCGGCGCCGAATCTCAGTAAGGCTCATCAAACTCTCCTCTTTAGTAGCACAAGAAGCGATCCTGTCCCGCCTTCTGAAGGCGGTGCTGAGCAGAATGCCAGAACTTCCGGAAGCTGCCGTAGCCAGTGATTGACATGGCTTTTCAGTGTGTTTTGACGATTTGCACTACGGTGTGATTTGCCGTGGATAATTCGAACGCACTGCATGCCTTCATTACGACAGAACAGCAGGAAATCTGATACCAGTTCCCTGGCCTCCTCAATCTTGTAGCCGTGAAGATCCAGTTGATACTGGATGGGTAGTGATCCCTGACGTAATTGACGCATGCGGGTATGTTGAATGCCTGATCTGCTGAAATCCAGTTTTTGCTCTGGTTCAATGGGTTCGATCCAGGCTTCCGACAGGGCGGCACCTTCAGGTTTGTTTTCCATCTGGGCTGCCCGTCGACGGGCCCTGAGTGTGCAGTCCGGGACGGTGGTCGGTTTCCTGAGCTCTACGGAGCGGTTGGCTTTCTTTAATGGCCGCACGTCCACCATGGCCTCTTTAAACAGGCCTTCCTGATCTTCATTATCGTCTTCGGTCATTGCTCTGAGCTCATCTTTAAACAGGTTTTTCAGCTCCGGGGAGTTTGAAATACAGGGTATTCTATCCTGTATTACAGCCTGACAATACTATGGCAGGCTGATCATACCCGTTTGCGGCGAAAAAGTGGTTCTTTGCCTGTGCCCGAATATGCTACCTTATGACGGTTTTGCAGGGGAGATCCTGATTGTGCTTCCTGAGGAGAGAGTGTGACTGAAATCAGTGAGATGCATACTGGCGAGCCATACTGTGCCAACGAGGCTTATGGTGGCCTGGTCAGTATTCGGGACTTCATTCGCTGGGCTGCATCACGATTTAATGAGGCCGAGCTGTTTTTCGGGCATGGCAGTGATAACGCTCTGGATGAAGCTTTCCATCTGGTTTTTCAGGTATTGCAGTTACCTTGGGAATTACCGGAACCTTACATGGATTGCCGACTTTCCCTGACTGAGCAGAAGAGAGTGGCAGAACTGATCGAGCGCAGAGTTTCAGAACGCAAGCCCTTGGCTTACCTGGTCAACCGGGCCTGGTTCTGCGGTCGACCCTATTACGTTGATGAACGGGTATTGGTGCCTCGTTCACCGATAGCCGAACTGATTCAGCAGCAATTGCAACCCTGGCTGGGGGATATCCGGGTCGAAAAGGTGCTGGATCTGTGTACGGGTTCCGGTTGTATTGGTATTGCAGCGGCTCATGAGTTTCCAGAAGCCACGGTCGATTTGCTGGATATTTCGGAAGATGCCCTGGAAGTGGCTGGCATCAATATCGATAGTCATGAGCTCTGGGGCAGGGTTCAGGCCATTCGTTCTGATCTTTTTGAAGCGATAGACCATGCTCCGGAAAAGCCGAAGTATCAGTTGATTGTCAGCAACCCGCCCTATGTGGATGCTGAAGATATGGCAGATTTTCCGGATGAGTTCGGCCACGAACCGGAGCTTGGTCTGGCGGCGGGAGAAGATGGTCTGGATATGGCCCGCGTAATTTTGGCTCGTGCCGCTGACTTTCTGGATGAGAAAGGGCTGTTGGTTCTGGAAGTGGGTAACAGTCATTGGGCTTTGAGAGATGAGTACCCTGCTGTGCCCTTCATCTGGCCAGAGTTTGAAACAGGCGGGCATGGCATCCTGATACTGGATGCCGGGAACTGTCGTAAGTATCAGCCTCTGTTTAGCAGCCGTGAGCGAAGAAAGCAGGCTTAAACAGCCATGAGTGACTGAAACCTTATTCTGGAAAAAGGTTTCAAAGTAAAGCATTAAACCCCTGACGGCAGCAACGACAGACAACCGTCAGAGGAGGGGGAAGTCAAAATGGCAGGCAATAGCATTGGCCAACTGTTCAAGGTTACAACCTTTGGTGAGTCCCACGGTATTGCCCTGGGCTGTATAGTGGACGGCTGTCCTCCGGGCATAGCTCTGAGTGAAGCGGATCTGCAGAAAGATCTTGATCTGCGTAAGCCCGGTACCTCCAAATATACGACACAGCGTCGTGAGCCGGATCAGGTTAAGATCCTGTCTGGTGTTTTTCAAGGCAAAACTACCGGCACACCCATTGGTTTGCTCATCGAAAATGTGGATCAGCGCTCCAAGGATTATTCCAATATCATGGATCTTTTCCGTCCAGGCCATGCTGACTATACCTATACCCATAAATACGGTTTTCGTGACTACCGGGGTGGAGGGCGTTCTTCTGCTCGAGAAACCGCCATGCGTGTCGCAGCCGGTGCGATTGCCCGTAAATATCTGCAGAGTCAGGGCGTCGAAATTAAAGGTTATCTGTCCCGGTTGGGCACGATCAGTATTGACAAGATTGACTGGGATGAAGTTCGTAATAATCCTTTCTTCTGCCCGGATGCGGATAAAGTGCCCGCCATGGAGCAATTGATCGACGACTTGCGTCGTGAGGGTAATTCCACCGGTGCCAAAGTGACCGTGATGGCTACCGGCGTGATGCCGGGACTGGGTGAGCCTGTCTTTGACCGACTGGATGCCGATTTGGCTCATTCTCTAATGAGCATTAACGCCGTTAAAGGTATTGAGATAGGCGATGGCTTTGAGTCTGTGGCACAGAAAGGTACAGAACATCGCGATGAACTGACGCCTGAAGGTTTTCTGTCCAATTCTGCTGGTGGTGTTCTGGGAGGTATCAGCTCGGGTCAGGATATTGTTGCTCATATTGCCCTGAAACCCACTTCCAGCATGACTGCACCTGGCAAGAGCATCAATATGCAAGGTGAACCGGTTGATGTGGTCACAAAGGGGCGTCACGATCCTTGTGTCGGTATTCGTGCCGTACCCATTGCTGAAGCCATGATGGCGATCACCCTGATGGATCACCTGATGCGTCATCGAGCTCAGAATGCTGATGTTGTCAGTCCAGCTCCGGTTATTCAAGGTTAGACCTGAATAATCTGGTACCCGGGCTCGGGGGCTTCCTTATACACGGTTAACACCTGTCAGTGGCTTACTATTTCCCAAACTGGTTGATGTCTTCGGCATCCCAGGCGTAGTTAATCCAGTAATCGTGAATGTCCTCTCCGGTGAAGAAGTGGCTCAACTTCTCTGGCAGGGTGCCTTTCTTTTCTTTCAGTTTGTTATGAACGACGAATGCGGCAAACTCAGTTTCAGGGTGTGTTTCATAAAGGTGGTTTAGCGTGAACTGAAGTGTGGTTCTTTCATCATCGACTTCGTCAATGACCAGAACTTTTTTCCCGTCGAGGTGGGTGCCTGTTTCCAGCCACTGAAGTTTGACCGGTGTCTCTGAAGGTGCAGTACCTGTCTCGTCGCTATAGCGGGAGAGGGATACAATCAGAATCGGTTTGTTGATGTAAGTGCGCATGATGCGTGCCGGAATCAGACCACCGCCACCAATGGCCAAAAGGTAATCAGGCTCAAATCCAGAGGCTTTGATCTTTTTCGCTGAGGCGCAAATGGTGTTATGGATATCGTTATAGGTGAAATTATATTGCTCCATGAGCACTTAAACCTTTAGATGAAGGAAGGGTCTGTTGACAGACCAATAAAACTGGAGCCGGGAAGGATAGGCGATTTACTGCCGATAAGCCAAGTAGGGCTTTCCACTGTAGCAGTGAGAGGCCATCCTGTTTGAGAATGGCCTCTCCGGGAGATCAGGATGACGTGGCCGGTGTGTACATGGCTTCAATTTCTTTGCGGAAACGTTCCATAATGATCTTTCTGCGTAATTTCAGCGTTGGCGTGATCTCTCCCATTTCGATGGAGAATTCACGGGGTAGCAGGGTGAACTTCTTAACTTGCTCGAATCGAGCCAGCTCTTCCTGAATGTGATCCAGCCGACCCTGAAACATGGCCTGGATATCGGCATTGTGGATCAGGTCCATTTTGTTTTCATAATTCAGGTTAATGCTTTTTGCGTATTCTTCCAGTGCTTCAAAGGCAGGAACAATCAAAGCAGAAACATAGTTTTTGGCATCAGCAATGATGGCGACCTGTTCAATAAAACGATCCTTGCCCAGTGTGCCTTCTATGTATTGGGGGGCAATATACTTGCCGTTGGACGTTTTCATTAGCTCCTTGATGCGTTCGGTAATACGCAGCTGACCTGTTTCATCGATCAGACCTGCATCGCCGGTTTTTAACCAGCCGTCAGCGTCAAAGGTTTTGGCTGTTTCATCCGGTTTTTTGTAGTAGCCGCGCATCAATGTCGGTCCTTTCACCAGAATTTCGCCTTCCTGTCCGATTTTAACTTCAGTGCCGGGAAGTGGTGTGCCGCAGCTGCCAAACCGGTAACCGGTATCGCGGAAGCAGGTTACCGTCGCCGTGGTTTCAGTCATGCCATAACCTACTTTGACATTGATGCCCAGGGCGTGGAAGAAACGGTTGATGTCGTCATCCAGTCGGGCACCGCCACAGGGCATGAAACGAATGCGCCCACCCAGCTTCTTCTTGATTTTGCTGAACACCCTTTTATCGGCGAGCTGGTTCAGGCTTTCCAGATAGGCAGGTACTGTTTTGCCCTGGCGCTTCAACTCCATAGTGGTGCGACCGACCTTCATGGCCGTTTTGAAAATAAAGCGTTTAACCGGAGAACTCTTTTGGATCATAGTGTTCACTCCGGTATAAATCTTTTCATAGAAGCGTGGTACGGCACAGACGACTGTTGGCTTTAGCGCTGGCAGTACCTCTGCAATTCTGGTCGGATCTTTGAGGTAACAGTTAACAGCTCCCCGGGTCAGTACATAATAACTCCAGGCCCTTTCAAAAATATGGCTCAGAGGCAAAAATGCAATGGATACATCGGTGTGATCAATATGAATCAGAAGATCGTGTGACTCAAAAGATGCGCCGATGCTGTTGTAATCCAGCATAACGCCTTTTGGTTGACCGGTTGTACCTGAGGTGTAGATCAAAGTGTAGAGGTCGTCCAGAGACTGATTTTCCAGACGTTCCGTCAGTATGTTGGATTCGGCAGGAGCACTGGCCATAAAGTCACTGAAATACAGAGCCTGACTGCAGTTTTTTAGATCAGTCCGGGAGTCAAATACAATGACTTTTTTCAGGTATTCGCACGTGTCCAATAGTTTGAGTGCGCCATCGAACTGCTCCTGTTCGCCGACGAACAACACGGAAATCCCGGCATCTTCAATAATGTAACGAGCCTGCTCAGCGGTATTGGTTGGGTATATGGGCACGGTGACGCAGCGTGTTTGCAGAATGCCCAGATCAGCAATAGTCCATTCAGGAAGGTTCTGCGACCAGATTCCGATATTACTTTGAATGGGCAGGTTATCTTTAAGCAAACAGCGGGAAACACAGTCGATCTTTTCTCCCAGCTGTTGCCAATTCATGGATTGCCATTGATGGTTTTCAGAGAAACGAATAGCCGTTTGACTGGAATGGTTACGTGAGCGCTGACGAATCAGGCTGATAAGGTGCGACGGAGGATGGTCATTCATTGGCAAGCAATATAAATATTATGGAAGTGACTGTTTTTCGCAATTCAAAAAAACGACACCTTCTGCTTATGGCTGATAATATCAAGCATTAAACAGATGGAAGCCAGTCTTCAATGGTTTCGTTTGCGGCGAAGAATACTACAGGAGTATTTTAGTTCCAAGAAGAATGTTAATAGCATCAACCACTTACGTAGATCACCATCTATAAAGCCCTCTAATTGCCTACATTTGCGCCTTCGTAAGCGTCACTTTCACTACCAAAGGCGCATAGG